>CANJHO010000041.1 GCA_947474165.1 Legionellaceae bacterium | reverse complement strand
GGCTCAAACCCTGCTTGCACTTTACGAGAGCCTGAGGCGCTTAGTGTGGCCATGGTGCGGCCATGAAATGCCCCTTCCATGACGATAACAGAAGGGGATTCAATCCCTTTTTTATGCCCATAAAGACGAGAAAGTTTAATGGCTGATTCATTGGCCTCAGCCCCCGAATTTCCAAAAAAAACCTGCGCCATGCCCGTTAGGGTTGTTAATCTATCGGCAAGCGCTGTTTGTTCTCTAATTTGGAAGGCATTGGATGTGTGAATTAATTTGGCAGCTTGTGCTTGAATGGTCTTTGTAACATCTGGGTGAGCATGTCCTAAACCACAGACCGCTATCCCACTGAAGCTATCTAGATAGGCTCGGCCCTTATCATCATATAACCAAATGCCCTCACCATGGGTGAAGGAGAGGGGTAAGGGGTTGTAAGTGGTGATGACGGTCATGGAAGCTCCTGCTTAGCGTAAATTTTCAGCAATAAAAGACCAATTCACCAATGCCCAGAACGCGCTCATATAGTCCGGGCGTGAATTTCGGTAATCGATATAATAAGCATGCTCCCATACATCACACGTCATGAGGGCTGTTAAATGGCTTGTCATCGGTAGGCCCGCATTGCTGGTGCTGATGATTTTTAAAATGCCAGCTTCATCCTGCACCAGCCATGCCCAGCCTGATCCGAAGGTGGAGATTGCGGCTTGGGTAAATTGTTCTTTAAAGGCTGCAAACGATCCGAAGGCTTTGGTTATCGCATCAGCCAACTTGCCAGTAGGCTCACCACCGCCGTTGGGGCTTAAACAAGACCAATAAAACGTATGATTCCAGACTTGGGCTGCATTATTGAAAACAGTGCCGGATGATTTCAAAATGACATCATCGAGTGATAGGTTTGCAAACTCGGTGTCTATTGTAAGTTTATTCAAATTGTTCACGTAGGTCGCATGGTGTTTGCCATAGTGATAGTCTAATGTTTCTTTAGAAATGTGAGGGGCTAATGCATCCAATGCATAAGGCAATGGGGGTAGAATAAAAGGCATGGTGCTCTCCAATGTTTTTTAATTAAGGTTGCTTGAGATGCTTAGGGCTTAGTGTAACAGGATCAATATCAGTTTCAATCATATTGGAATAATCTCAACGACAAGATAGCGTGGTGTATTATTTCATTCAAACCCAGTCAGTAATGATTTATTTGCAGACAAATTGTACATAAATAGCGGCGGAAAGGCTTGCCATTTGGCTGGATTTTCTCCATAATGAGGTTTTATAGCTGACGAACAGGTGCACTGTGGATACTATCGATAAAATTAAGCAACAAATCGCTGATAATGCTATTCTCATCTACATGAAGGGTAGCCCCAAAATGCCGCAATGCGGTTTTTCTGCTCGTGCGGTGCAATGCATTGATGCTTGTGGTGTTGATTTCGCTTATGTTGATATCCTTGCAAACCCTGATATTCGTCAAACCTTACCGCAGTACGCTGATTGGCCTACGTTCCCGCAATTGTATGTGAAGGGGGAGTTGGTTGGGGGGTCGGATATCATTGCCGAAATGTATGAGCAAGGCGAATTAGAGCTTTTATTGCGTGAGGCTACTGCTGCCTAGAGAGAGGGCTTGTTTTTAATATTAATGGAGAAGCTGCATGAGTGTTTTAGTTGGGCGTAAGGCCCCTGATTTCACAGTCCCTGCTGTATCAGGGTCTGGCCAAATTATTGATAAATTTAATTTGCATGATCATTTGAAAGAAAAATACGGGTTGGTGTTTTTCTACCCCCTTGATTTTACTTTTGTTTGCCCTTCTGAGTTAATCGCGTTGGATCATCGCATGGCTGATTTTAAAAGTCGGGGTGTTGAGGTTATTGCTGTGTCTATTGATTCTCATTTTGCACACAATACCTATAGAAATACGCCGATTAAAGATGGTGGGATAGGGCCTGTAAAATTCACAATGGCTGCTGACATGACCCATGCCATTTGCCAGTCCTACGGCGTTGAGCATCCTGTTGCAGGGGTTGCGTTTAGAGCCGCTTTTATCATTGACAAAAATGGCGTGGTTCGCTCACAAATGGTGAATGATTTACCCATAGGCCGTAATATCGATGAACTCTTGCGCTTGATTGACGCAGTGCAATTCTTCGAAGAAAACGGTGAAGTTTGCCCCGCTGGATGGCAAAAAGGCAAGGCTGGCATGAAAGCGTCTGTTAATGGGGTGGCTGAATACCTCGCAGAACACGCGGATTCGTTGTAGTTGTTTGAAATTTGGACAAAGCCATGGGCAAAAAGACGTCTGTGGTTTTGTTCAATCGTCTATTGCAATCTCTAAGGCTTGTGTTTTTCGCCAAGCATTCAACATCACACAAAATAATTCTGCCGTTTTCTCTGCATCATAAATAGCCGAGTGGGCTTCGTTCGCATCAAAAGAAACTTTGGCTGCTTTCGCCGCTTTTGCCAATACCGTTTGCCCATACATGAAGCCACCCAGGGTTGCAGTATCGAAACAAGTAAAGGCATGAAAGGGGGATTTTAGTCCGGTTCGTTTCACGGCAGCTTTTATAAAGAGTAAATCAAACCAGGCATTATGACCCACTAAGACCGCGCGTTGGCATTGATGGTGTTTCAAGGCTTTATTAATGGGTGCAAACAAGCGCTCTAAAGCGAGCTTTTCATCGACTGCAAAGCGCAGCGGTTGATAGGGATCAATGCCATTGAAGGCGAGTGATTTGGGATCCAATACCGCATCCTTAAAAGGCAGAATATGCTCAAAATAATGTTCGCCTGGAACGAAGAGGCCTTCCTCATTGATGTTGAGCAACACAATGCACATTTCAAGGAGTGCATTTTTGTGTGGCTCAACGCCCGCGGTCTCTACATCAACAATCACCGGTAAAAAACCACGAAAACGGTGTTTCATCAGGTTGGCTAAGGCGGCATTAGGTGGGTTCATGAATACTCCATTGTAAAGGACTTCCAGCAGCAATGGGGACCACTTCTCGCTCGCCCATGGGTAGGGTTGAGGGGACATTTTGTGGTCGATTGATGAGTTCGATGTCATGGGGTGTGATGGGAAGGTGATAAAAATCGGCTCCAAAACGGCCTATGAAATCATTCAGTTTGGATAATTGCCCCAGGTTATCAAAAACTTCTGCATAGAGAGCCACCGCATAGGGGGCTGAATAAATACCAGCACACCCACAAGCATTTTCTTTATTTTCTTTTTCATGTGGGGCGCTGTCTGTGCCAGCAAAAAATTTAGGATTTCCACTCACGGCAGCCTGTTGGACTGCCAGTTGGTCACGTTCACGCTTTAAAATAGGGAGACAATAATAATGGGGCTTGATTCCGCCTGCGAGCAATTGATTGCGATTATAAAATAAATGATGGGGGGTGATGGTTGCAGCTAACGTATCGGGCGCTTGCAGGACAAAATCCACTGCAGCTTGCGTTGATATATGCTCTAAAATCACCCGAAGTTTCGGGAAGTCCCGCATTAAAGGGGCTAAATATTCTTCAATAAATAAGGCCTCACGGTCAAAAATATCTCCATGGGTAACCTCTCCATGCAATTGTAACACCAAATCATGGGCTTGCATGAGGTCTAATAGGGGGTAAAGGGCCTTGATTGAGGCCGCCCCCTCTTGAGAGTGTGTGGTGGCGCCTGCTGGATAAAATTTGGCACCTAAAATATGGGGATGGTTTTTAAGCTGCTCTAATTCAGCTGGGGCCATGTTTTGGTTAAGATAGAGCGTCATATAGGGAGCAAATAAAGGATGATGACCAAGTGCCTTGATGATGCGCTGACGATAGGCTGTGAGAGAGGCAATCGTGGTTAATGCGGGTCGAAGGTTAGGCATCACGAGCGCTCGGGCAAAGTGCGTGGCAGAGCCAATGACGGTGTGCTGTAAGGCGGCCTCATCACGAAAATGAACATGCCAGTCATCCGGTCGGGTGATTCTTAGAGTGCGCATGAACACGGCCTGTTGGGTAAATAGGGGAAGGATAACATGAATACCCATAATTTTTTTAGAAGTTTTATTGCCAAGTGGGATTAAATTAGGATATAAATAAGGGGTCTTGTAGAGGTTAGAGTATTTTATCTTCTGTCAGCGCGGATTAAGCTGTTGATTTGGATAAATAATAATGAAATTGCAACATTGCAGTTGACAATATGAAAATGAGGTTGGATAATCGTTCCATGTACGTTTTCGTATTAGAGCGATGATGGCGTACTGAAGTCAATACACGTTGTAGCTTGACGAAAAAAACGGAAATTTAATAATAAAAAGTGGAGAAAAGTATGTTAAATCTTAAAAAAACAGCTGTAGCTGTTCTTGCTTTTGGTAGCAGCGCTGTATTCGCTGGCACCATGGGCCCAGTATGCGCACCAGGCAACGTCACTGTTCCTTGCGCACACACCGCATGGGACTTCGGCGTTCAAGCGTTGTATCTTGCGCCAAGTTATACAGGTTTTAATTATGTTGGTTCTCAGGTTAATGCAGGTGGTGCTGAACAGTATGTTTCAAACAACAATGCCAATTACAACTGGGGCTTTAAGTTAGAAGGCTCTTATCATTTCAACACAGGGAATGATGTGAACTTGAATTGGTATCATTTGGGTAGTGCAGGACAAAATGGAAGATTTACTACACCAGCTAGCGCAGCTCCTGCGGGCACGAACGGAACGTTTTTTGATCGATTCGGCGGCGTCTGGGCTCCAAATGGCAATGTCAGTATTTCTGGAAATTCAAACTGGGATGCTATTAACCTAGAGTTTGGTCAACATGTTGATTTTGGTGAGTTTACCAATATTCGCTTCCATGGTGGCCTTGAGTTTGCTCGGGTCAATGCTTCATTGAACATGAATGGCATAGCTGTAACAAATACTGCTTCTAATCCTAACGGTACTGTGAATGCCCAGTCTCTTACTACAACATCAAGCTATAACGGTGTCGGACCACGTTTAGGTGCTGATATGTCGTATGACTGGAATAATGGCTTAGGCGTGTATGCAAATGGCGCTGTGGCAATGCTTGTTGGTAATAGCCAGTTTACGCTTAATAATATTAACGGGCTACCTGGTCAAATCGTTCCTGCTGCAGCTACAACTCCTTTATCCTTCTCTGCGAAAGGATCATCCACAACAATTAATCCTGCTTTAGAAGGAAAATTGGGTGCAACTTACACTTATGCTATGGCACAAGGTGATTTGTCACTGGATATCGGTTGGATGTGGGTTAACTACTTTAACGTGATTGCTGATAAAGCAGCGGTTAGAGGCACTACATCGAGTGATGACTTCGGCGTACAAGGTCCTTTCGTTGGTTTGAAATGGCTTGGCAACGTCGCTTAATCTACAGCTCAATCGTAGATTTAAAACCCATCACTTCGGTGATGGGTTTTTTTTTGCATTAAATTTGTTGTGAAGCACTGTTCCGCTGACATACTGCGCGCTATAATGGCCGCGAAGTAAAAAAGTTAGCCAGGAGCAACATTTCATGACACATAAAGCCTTTGTTTTGGCCATCACGCTGTTTGTATTTCCATTGATTGGGTTTGCTGATCAGTCTGAGAATCTGCAACATGAAGTTCGTGCATTACAACAGCAAACGCTTAAACTACAAGCGCAGCTGGAAAGTCTGCAAAAACAGTTGGTGTTAAAAACTTCCCATAAAAAAATAAAAAAAATTCAGCCTGAACATCGGGTGGTGTTGCTTAAGAAAAAGACTCCTGATGCCAAGCCAACCAGCACGATTCCAAGTATCCCCACTAAAGCAGGCAATCGAGTGCACAACAGCCCTGTTACCGTGCATCGCTTGGATAAAGATCCCAAAAACCTTGAATTTTATCCCACGGCTTTGGTGGCCGACCAACACGTGTTGACCTATATTGCTGGCACGCCTGTCGTCACCTCACCTTATCTTGGTAGCAGGCCCGCTTTTGATGGTTCTGATTATATTGTGAATATTTCCAGTATTAATCGGGATATTCGGCTGATGCAGCAACGCAGAAGTCTCTATCAAGCCTATCGAAGCATTGGTTATCCTGTGCCACATAAACCGATTATTGCCATCAGTGGTAAGGTTGTTCCGGTTGCAACCATTAGCGGTGGGCCCAATTTTGATTTTTCTACCGGGGATGTGTCGCTCGGGGCTAGTGAAATCGATGTGGCAGCCCTTTTGAATGACAAAGTCGAGGCTTATGTCTCGGTCGCGGTGGACACCTCGCCACCGGATGTTGGGGGGCAACGCTTATCCAATTCATCCATCGATTTGAATATGGGATTTGTTAATATTGGTAATCTGGATAAAACACCTTTCTATTTTACCGGGGGGCAATTGTATGTCCCCTTTGGCCGCTATTCCACCTCCATGGTGAGTGCGCCTTTAACCATGATCATGGCGCGTACCAAATCGAGGCCTTTTATCCTAGGGTATAAATCAAAAACTGAATCAGGCCCTTTTGCCGCAGTGTATGGTTTTAGGAGTGATACCACATTAGGGACAACCGGCACAGGGGGGGTTAATTTAGGCTATGTTTTTGATACGGGACGCATGATGGGAGAAGTCGGTGTGAGTGGGATTAGCTCCATCAATGATTCTGGCGGCATGCAGTTTACAGGCTCGGTGCCGGGGCCGACCTTTGGTAATTTTGGTGGGTTTTCATCGCCTAGCAATGGCAGTGAATCAGTGAAGAAAATTCCCGCATTGGGTGTTCACGGGTATGTGAGTATTGATCGATATAATTTCACGGCAGAGTGGATTGGCGCTACAGGTGCCTTTAGAACCCAGGACCTGAGCTTTAATGGACAGGGTGCAAAACCGCAAGCGGCTCAATTAGAGGCTTCGGTGACCTTTAATGTGTTTGATAAACCCTCAACGGTTGGTCTAGGCTATCAATGGTCTAAAGAAACCTTGGCCCTTAATCTACCTCAACAGCGTATCAGTGGGGTCTTTAATATTTCCATCTGGAAGGATACGGTGGAAAGTTTAGAATATCGGCATGATATTAATTTTAATACCACACAATATGCGAACGGGGCCGCCCCCATCGGTCAGGTGAATGCGAATACCAATGGTCCGGGTGGGGCTTCTGATACCTTATTGGCTCAAATTGGTGTATATTTCTGATAGAAAATCATTTTGTAGGGGTGGATCATGGGTATTAAATCCGATCGATGGATAGAAAAAATGGCTTTAGAGCAGGGGATGATCACGCCATTTCAACAGGGACAGGTTCGTGAAAATGCGAGTGGGCGGATTATCTCTTATGGCGTTTCTAGTTATGGCTATGATGTGCGATGTGCCAATGAATTTAAAATTTTCACAAATATTAATTCAGCGATCGTTGATCCCAAAGCTTTTGACTCGAATAGCTTTGTGGATATTCAGGCCGATGTCTGTATCATTCCGCCCAATTCCTTTGCCTTGGGCCGAACGGTTGAATATTTTCGAATTCCACGCAGCGTCTTAACCATTTGCCTTGGTAAATCAACCTATGCTCGTTGTGGGATTATTGTGAATGTTACCCCGCTTGAACCAGAGTGGGAGGGGCATGTGACCTTGGAATTTTCCAACACCACACCCTTGCCTGCAAAAATCTATGCGAATGAGGGTGTGGCGCAGATGTTGTTTCTTGAAGGGGATGAAGTTTGTGCTGTGTCTTATCGTGACAGAGATGGGAAATATCAGGGGCAAACTGGGGTTACGTTGCCTTGCACTTAAGCGTTGTTACTATCCATTTACTGGGTAGTGTGTTTTTAAAAAATTGGGACGTGCAGGTTATTCCAGGAATAACCTGCACGCCCCAGGCCTTTTAAAAAGAGGCGTTGTTTAATCCTCGTCTTTAATCGAGTGATTTGCTCTTGAGGCATCAACGCGTTCACGCAACTCCTTTCCAGGCTTAAAGTGAGGACTGTACTTCGCCTCAGTGATCACTTTAACCCCTGTTTTAGGGTTATGCGCATTACGGGGTGGCCGGTAATGCAGAGAAAAACTGCCAAAGCCCCTTATTTCAATGCGTCTACCTTGGATGAGCGCATCACTCATTAACGCCAGAATATGATTAATACTGTCGTTAACTTGTTTTTCAGGTAGATGCGTCATTTTTGCCGCAAGGTTTTCAATGAGTTCAGATTTAATCATACCCACCTCAGTTAGCCTATCCTGATAGGGTTCATCAGTCTAGCTTCTCAACTTCTCATCTTGAAACAAACGAGCAACCCCCCATGGGTTGAGTTCATTGGCATCAAGAACACGCTTGAGTCGTTATCTTTATTTATCTTACTTTAAATAGTATAGACTTAAAACAAAATATTCAATCTTATCAGCTGCGATGGTGAATAAAAGCAAATACTCGTCCCCAACTCATTTGTACTTTGGTTTTTTTAATCAGTAAAAAACCATCAGAATTTAATGGCTTACTGGTTGTAATGATCATAGTGCCTGGTTTTAATTGCCTTAAGGATTGTTGAACAGATAACCAGGCGTCGCCAAAAAAGCCCGTGGCATTGATAAAAATAAGGGTTGCCTCACTAAAATCATAATTTAAAAAATTAGCGTGGATAAAATGAAGAGCATTGGATTGCGCTAAATAGGCGCTTAGTTTTTGTAGGCGCTGTTGTTGTTTTAGTGCAACACGATTTAAAGGACCAAATAACTCAATGCCACAACTTTTTTGGACATTAAACACCATGGCACAGGCGAGCACCGCTTTTCCAGTGCCACTGCCTAGATCATAAAAAATGGTGTTGGCATCAGGGTTTGTTAAGGACAGTAGGGCGATAAAAGATACAAAATCAATTTCACCGTAAGTATATTCTAAGGCATCATGCAGAACTCTAGCCTGTACTGATAAAGAAAAGCCATCGATGTCTTTGTAAAGTTCTTCATAATGGGCTTCATGGGTTTTGAGGTTTAAAGCGTTATACCAACGCTGTATGTCGGTTTGTAGTTGCCAACGAGGGTAATATGCGAGAAGTACTAACAGCCCGATTAAGCTCAATAAAATCCACATGAGGTTGTATTTGATCACTTAATTTTACTCACACATGATTTAGCCCTGGCATGACTGTCTCAGTATAGCACCTTAAAAATCATCATGAACAAGGCTGCATGAGTGTTTTTTCATGTAGCCTTGTTCAATGTTTAGGGCATGTATTTTAAGGATTATTATTAAAAACAAACCAAGTTGAACATATTTCTTTTACAAAAAACAAAATGTTCATAATAAATATTCCAAGAATATTATATTTACATCATAATGTAAGGTTATAGTTAATAATTCCTTAATGTTCATTCAGTATAATGAAGTTAATACTAATGCCTGGAGTACGTCGATGGTTTTTTTAAGCCAAAACAAAATGAATCATAGTTTTTTTCCCAAAAAAACACTGGGACAAGAGCCTTCGTTGGCCGTCGTTAAGAACGCTGTATTTGTGGATGTGGGTGGGACGGGTGATTGTGGTTTCCGTTCGATCGCGGCAGGCATTATCGATAATTTTTTAAACCAGCCTTCGTCCATGCGCGGTGAAATGCTAAAGCAAGTCTTAATGAATCATTTTAAATATTTCCCACATCATCGAATCACAATGCCAGGCTTGGTCAAGCCTGCTGACAGGATGGATCAATTAATTAAAGCCAAAAAGAATAACATGGGTGAGCTGGTGCAAACCTTGGCTTACACCTTGCGACAAATGGCTGTCGATGAGTTATGTGCTCATCCTGAATGTTATCGCGGCGCATTTGTGAAAGAACATGAGCAGACCTCACCTGAGAACATGCGAAAAGCGAGCACTTGGATTGATGAAAGCAGCATTGCTGCCTTGTCAAACGCATTACAAATGCCAGTAGAAGTCCTCATCGGGGATCCTCAGCATAGTTTGCGAAAACGCCTACGTTATAATGAAAGTGCCACTAATCCACCCGTAGAGATGCGATTACAAGGGGGCCATTATATTCCTCGTTTGGTCTCAGGTGAGCGATTTGGTTTAGTCAGACACCAAACGGCTCGTGAGGTGCAACCCCAGGTGGATTCGAATCGTGTCGATCCCAGTCTTCCTGACATTCTTATAAAGATTGCTGCAGAAGATAAGCGATTAATAGCCGCATTTGATACAACTTATAATCGTTTAGCGTTTATGGTTGCCAATGGTGAGTTAAGTAAAGCAGATTTGTTGTCTATCTACATTCGCGGTATGAGTGAGAGTGATTATTTATCGAAGCGGGCAACGCATGCCGGTGTTGAGCATGGTCATCAAGATTTCTTTAATTTGATCAGTAGTGCAGAAAAGGGTGAGCCTCGATGGGTTGGTAGTCATCAGGAGATGACAGATGAATTAATTCATGCCATTTCGCGAGCAATTAGTATTGGTCATATGAGTGAAGAAGTGATTGATAAAAAAGATGCGGCCCAACACAGCGCACCCTAAGCCCCCACCCTCTCGATCTCAAGGGACTGTACAACTTTTTGTTCACAGTCCCTTTCAGTTCCCCCCTCATTCAAATAAACCCATACTCTCGCATCCATTCATCGCTTGCATATTTTGACATGTAATTTCGAATGGAATCAGGCAGGATGACCAGGCATTTTTGACCTTTTTTTAGTTTTTTAGCGGCTTTCAAGGCAGCCCACATGGCAGCTCCACTCGATCCCCCAACCAAGAGCCCCTCTTCACGAATTAATTGTCGAGCAACCCGGAATGAGTCCGCATCATTGGTTTTTATATATGCATCAATGAGTGTATTGTCGAGTACTTCTGGAAAAAAATCATAACCAATGCCTTCAACATGGTAAGGTTTTACCTCATCTCCTCCACCTAAAATAGAACCAATGGGATCAACACCAATGATCTGAATCGTCGGATTGTCTTCTTTTAACCGCTTGGCAATCCCAGTGATGCTCCCTCCTGTGCCAACGCCTGCAACAAGCATGTGTAGATCCGTTCCAAAGTCATCCATGATTTCTTGTGCTGTGCCATAATAATGGGCATCTGGATTGTCTGGGTTGGCATATTGATCCAGTAGATGGGAATTAGGAATTTCTTTTAGTAGGCGTTTAGCCAATGAAATATGACTGTCAGGATCATTCCATGCGGCTTCGGTGCGCGTTCGGTAGATGGTTGCGCCTAGGCGCTCAAGAATGGATTGTTTTTCAAGGCTCATTTTATTGGGCATGGTAATCACAATGTTGTATCCCATAATCGCACCTGCGAGCGCGATACCAATGCCTGTATTGCCTGAGGTGGGCTCAATGAGGGTATCCCCAGGTTTTATTCGACCCGATTGCTCCGCACGCTGTACCATTCGATAACCAATTCTATCTTTGATGGACCCGCCAGGATTAAAATATTCACATTTTACATAAATATCACATAAGAGATCGTCACCAAGACGGTTGATTTTAACAACGGGCGTATGGCCTATTGTTTCAAGAATATTAGGGTATATCATACAAATCCTTGTTGAGATCCCGTTTTTAAAATTATACTCTAAATTTAGGATTGAGTGAGTCTATGAGCGAATTAAAAGCACAGGTAGCAAAAGCGGCATTGGCCTATGTTGGGGATCATCAGGTGATTGGGATAGGAACGGGCTCTACCGTAAACTATTTCATTGATGCTCTGGCTCTGATAAAGCATCGAATTGACGCTTGTGTGGCTAGCTCTAAAGCCACACAAGCGCGCTTACGAGCGAAAGGGATCCCTGTTCTTGATTTAAATTCAGTAGGGGATCTGGCTATTTATGTGGATGGGGCTGATGAAGTGAATGTCGCGTGTGAAACCATTAAAGGCGGGGGCGGCGCATTGACGCGTGAAAAAATTATTGCGACCGTGGCCCAGCAATTTATTTGTATCGTTGATGAAACGAAACTCGTGAAGCGATTGGGTCAGTTTCCCTTGGCAATTGAGGTGATTCCAATGGCAAGAAGTTTTGTTGCACGGGAATTGGTAAAGTTGGGAGGGGATCCTACTTATCGTGAGGGGTTTGTAACAGACAATGGCAATATTATTCTTGATGTATACAACATGAACATGATGTCGCCAAGGGACTTGGAAGAAGAAATCAACCTGATTACAGGGGTGGTAGAGAATGGTTTATTTGCTAAGCGATTGGCTGATCTGGTATTGGTAGGGACGGCCACTGGGGTGGATCATTTTGGTGGTTAGTCACGAAGAAGGCCCCTTAATGCGCCTCATCCCAGTTTTGGCCTACGCCGATGGAAACCAATAAAGGGACTGATAATTTTACAGTATCTTCCATCAGGGTGCGCACAATGGCTTGGGCTTTGTCGACGGCTTCCTGTCGAACTTCAAATACCAATTCATCATGGACTTGCATGATCATTCGTAGGTAAGGATTGGCTTGTTGGTCTTGCCAATTGGCAACAGCCAACATGGCCTTTTTAATGATATCAGCAGCAGTGCCCTGCATGGGGGCATTAATTGCCATGCGTTCAGCTGCTTTTTGGCGCATCATATTGCGTGTATTAATTTCTGGTAAATAAAGACGCCGACCAAATAAGGTTTCAACATATCCTTGTTCATGCGCTTTTTTTCGCGTATTTTCCATATAATTCAATACGCCGGGGTAGCGGTTAAAATAACGATCAATATATTGTTGCGCATCTTGGCGCTCTACGCCGATTTGTTTTGCCAAACCAAAAGCAGACATGCCATAAATCAACCCAAAATTAACGGCTTTTGCACGTCGTCGTTGCTCTTTGCTGACGTCCTCAAGATGAACCCCAAAAATTTCACTGGCGGTTGCCGTGTGAATATCCCAACCATTGATAAAGGCTTTTAATAAGTTAGCATCCTGGGAAAGGTGTGCCATGATGCGCAATTCAATTTGGGAGTAATCGGCGGCTAAAATAACTTCTCCAGGGGGGGCAATGAAGGCAGTGCGAATCAATCGTCCTTCTTCGCTGCGAATGGGAATATTTTGTAAATTGGGCTCACTGGAGGATAGGCGCCCTGTGGCAGTTACCGCTTGGTTGTAAGAGGTGTGTACGCGCTGGGTGGATGGATTAATTCGTTTAGGCAGCGCATCAATGTAGGTGGAGACCAGTTTGCTTAAACTGCGATATTCTAAAATAACAGCCGGTAATCGATAATCATAAGCGAGCTCTTGTAGCACAGACTCCGCTGTAGAGGGCTGGCCTGTTGGTGTTTTTGATAGTATGGGCAACTTTTGTTCTTGATAGAGGATTTCTTGTAATTGTTTGGGTGAGTTTAAATTAAAAGATCTTCCTGCCAGTTCCAGCGCTTCTTTTTCTAAGCTTAAAATATGTGATTTAAGACGTTCACCATGCTTTAACAGCGTGTCTTTATCAATGAGAACACCATGGCGCTCCATTTCAGCAATCACCGTGATTAAGGGGATTTCTATGTCATGCAAGACGCACCTTAATGTTTCATCCATCATGGGATATAAGGTTTCGTGAAGTTTCAATGTAATTTCTGCATCTTCAGCGGCATAGGGGGCAGCGATGCTAACGGGGATCTGATTAAAATGGAGTTGTTTTGCCCCACTGCCTGCAACGTCGGCAAAGGTGATGGTTTTGTGGCCTAAGTATTTTAATGCGAGTGAATCCATGTCATGGCGACTGGCCGTGCTATTTAAGAGATAGGATTCTAGCATCGTGTCATAGACAATGCCTTTGAGCGTGATGCCATGGTTTTTGAAAACGTTATAATCATATTTTAAATTTTGACCCAATTTGCCAATGCTGGGATTTTCAAGAAGGGGCTTTAGTGCGGATAATACTGTATCACGGTCTAACTGGGGTGTGAGATCTTCGTGGGCCAATGGAATATAGGCTGGTAGTGCGGGATCAATCGCGAGCGCTATGCCTACAATGTTAGCACGGATAGCCTCTAAACTCGTGGTTTCAGTATCCACACAAAATAGGGTGCAGGATTTTAATTGTTGCAGCCAGCAGTCGAGTTGTGATTGGGTTGTGATCACTTCAAATGGGGTGGCAATTGGGGTTGAGGGGGGCAATTCAGCATTATTTTGATCATTATTTTGATCATTTTGTTTGAGTAGATCGTTAAGCCAGTTTTTAAATTCATAGGTTTTATTGAGTGTGATTAATGCCTCGCGGTTTGCAGGCTGAGGCGTGAGATCATTTAATGCAAGTGGCAGTTCCAAATCGGTTTTGATGGTGACTAATTTTTTAGACAGTGGCAATTGGGGCAGGCTTGCTCTGAGATACTCACCAATTTTGCCACCAATGTCATTGACGTTGGCAATGAGGTTATCTAATGTTTCATATTGGGTTAACCATTTAACAGCGGTTTTAGGACCACATTTCGTCACGCCGGGGATATTGTCTGATGTATCGCCGACCAGGGTCAGATAGTCGATCATTTGGGCAGGCGTTACACCAAATTTTTCTTTTACGCCAGCAGGATCGAGCGTTAAATTGCTCATCGTATTGATCAAGGTGACGTGCTCATTGACCAATTGTGCCATGTCTTTGTCGCCCGTGGATATCACAACGGGCAGGCCCACTTGTGTGGCTTGATGGGCGAGTGTGCCGATCACATCATCAGCCTCGACGCCATCAATGATTAAAAGAGGCAGGCCCATCGCGGCTAGAAAATCTAATAGGGGTTGAAATTGTGAGCTTAACTCAATGGGCATGGGTGGACGATGGGCTTTATAGGCAGGATACCATTCATCTCTAAATGTTTTACCCTTTGCATCGAATACCACAGCGATTTGCTGAGGTTGATAATCTTTGATTAAGCGCTTAATCATGTTAACCACCCCGTAAATGGCACCGGTGGGCTGTCCTTTGGAGTTAGTCAGCGGGGGTAGTGCATGAAAGGCGCGAAAAAAATACGATGAGCCATCGACTAAAACCAGGCGGTTAGACATGCTTAGGTGGTCTCCTTGTCGAGTCGAGTGACGCGTTCAGTTAAAAGCGAGACTTTTTCGGTTAACGCTTTAAGGTTTTTACGCATTAAGGGGATTCGGGTTGTGGCTAACTCTTGCTCAATTGCTTTTTCTCTTGGCCTGGCCGGGCTGCCTAAATAAATATTGCCCTCTTTTAAATGTTTTCTTGGGGGAACGCCAGCGCGTGCACCCAGAATGACGCCATTATCAATTCGCACATGTTCACTGACCCCCACATTGGCCGCAAAAATGACATGATCGCCACTGGTGGTGCTGCCAGATATTCCTGTAAATGCACAGAGAATATTATGTTTGCCCAATTTAACGGAATGCGCCACTTGAACCAAGTTATCAATTTTAGTGCCTTCACCGATCACCGTTGTGCCCAAGGTCGCGCGATCAATCACTGTATTGGCACCAATTTCAACATCGTCTTCAATCAGCACATGCCCCACATGGGGGACTTTTAAACGTTGGCCGTCTTCGAGGGTATAACCAAAACCATCTGATCCGATGACCGTTGAGGCATGGATACAAACGCGGGCACCCAGTTGGGACTTATCATAGATGGTGACATGGGGGTGTAGCGTTGTATGGGCACCCAGTTTAACATCATGTCCAATGTACACATGGGATTTAATCACGCAGTTGTCGCCAATGACACTGCCTGATTCAATCACGACATGGGGACCAATGGAAACGTTGTTGCCCAAGGTCACATGATTCGCAATCACGGCGGTTGGATGAATGCCTGCAATCGGCTGACGTTGAGGGTAGAAATGGTGTAATAATTTGATAAAGGCAAGGAATGGATTGGCCACTTGAATAATAGGCTTGTTAATGCCCTGAATCGTGCTTGAGACAAGAATTGCCGCAGCATTAGAGGCCTCTGCCAGTTTTAAATTATCAGAACCTTCGGCGAAAACCAAAGCATTGGCAATGATATTATCGATAGGAGATAATGCCGCTATCATTAAATTTTTATCACCAATCACCACGCCTTGAACCAGGGCGGCTATTTCAACTAACGATGCATTCATGGAAGACCTTTTTATCTTGCAAAATCCGGGCATTATAACGTGATGCAAAGGAAGATGCGAGTTATACTGCGCGCGCACAGCACTTTTAAATTGGCATGGCTAAAAGATTAAAAAACACTACCTTCAGTACGATGTGGTTAATTCAGTGCGAATAGCATCTAAGCTTAACCGCTTGCTCCGTTGCATTCTGACGAAGAGCGGAATTGCTGATATTTCAGGAACTCTTAGGGTTCGTAGGGGGCGGTGGGTCTATATTTTTACTTTTCTTTTCGGCTTCTTTAAATAATTTTCTTGGGTTAGGCGGAGGGAACAGGTTTTGTTGTTTTGCATAGTTGAGTGAACCATTGTATTCACTGATGAGTTGATTGGCTTCCGTTTTAGAGAGCTTAAATTTATGTTCTAAAATATCTTCTAATTCATCGGGTGCATAGTGTTCAAGATTCAATGTCAGCAGCCGATTGGAGAGGGCTTTAGATAGGGCTTGCCTGCCTTGGAAATCAATGGGGTTTTGTGTGGCTAAGAGGCAAAATCCTGGTTTTGTGGGTGGCTTCCCTTCAAGATTGGTGCCTGAGAGCAAGGCATTTAATAATTGCTCATCCGGGAAGCTATTGAGCTCATCGATCAGGACTATTTTCCCTTCATCGAAGGCTTTGAGCAATTCACGACGCATGGCATCTGGTTGGGTTGTTGAAATAATGGTGTAGGGTGTTTCTTTATCGTTTAATTCTAACAGTGTGATGAGTAAACGGCTTTTACCCAGTCCTGGTCCACCTTCAAGGACTAGGCCATTGATACCGAGGTCTTGGTCCACCTTCCCCGCAATTTTTTGTTCGCGAATGTTAAGCAATGTTTGAATGGATAAAGCAATTTTTTTACGAGATTTAGTCCAAATAAAATCAGTGGGCCTTAATTTAGGCATTGCTGCTTGACGCGCTTCCTGAATGCTTGCTTGTTCAGGCTCTGGGATGCTTGCTTGAAGGTTTCGTGTGAGCGTTTCATCTTTTGTTAAGTTTTGGATTTCTTGAAGGATGGCAGACTGCATTAACACAATATCTGGCATGTGTTCTGTTAAGGGTTGATGTTTTAAAATAAAGGCGTTAAGGCACATCATCTGCGTATTGCGTGGGGTAATATTAAGTCCTGCATCCAATGCTTTTTGGTAATAGGTTTCGATAAGATGCAGTAAGTCATCGCGTGATTCAAAAGATTCTAAGAGCGGACTCAATATTTTCTCAAGGCTTTGTCCTTTAAACTCAAGGTAATAAGGGAAACGTTTTAATAAATCAGGTTCAAAACGACCCTCATATTGTTTTGGGTTGCCAGCAAAAATGATTTTGTGTTTTGGTGAGAGGGGATAGGATTCGCCATCAATCCAAATGATAGGTTCATTTCTGGCAAGATTATCAAAATAATGAAAATGTTCTGCAGAAAGGTTGGCTTCATCAAGAAATAAAATGGCATCCCCACCTGATTTTGCCCAATGTTTGAGGGCCTCCAAGCCATGATGAATGCTGATGTCTCGCCCATGTGCGCGGCCCTCTTCACGAAGGAGTCGCTCTACAAAATAGCTTTTACCGGCGCCTGTTTGACTGGTTAGGAAGACAAACGGATGGGTATTGAGGTAATTTAAAACCTCATCAGGGCTTGTGGCAAGTGCTGGGTGCGTTGAGTATCCTGCTGATAAGACAAGGCTTTTTTTAAGGCTTGTGAACCAGGTTTCAAGGTCAGTCTCATCGGTTGGTAAATCTTGAAAATGACGATGCTGAGGGGTGATTTCAAGTGTTTCATAGAGGGTTCTTAACTCAGTTTGTAGGGGTTCTTTGAGCTTTTTAAAATCATTTTCTGGCTCATAGGAGAAGGTTTGATGCGTCAATGCTAAGAATGGGGTCTTATCTTTTGTCAGCATGGTCATGGGACCTTGGATAGGAATATTTTCACCATTGATATAAAGGGTCGGGGGATCTTTGAAGAGGGTTTGCAGACGACTTGCTAAGGCTTTAGAAAACTCGCCTTTGAAGGTCACGGCGTGCCCTTCGCGGAGGGCTTTAAGGAGTTGGGTTTCATGGGCGCTAAATTGATCGCCTGCTCGGTGGACATGGAAAAATAGGCTTTCAAATTCTGTATCTGGACCAATCGGGATGGATAGTCCACCTTGATACGATTCACTTGCCGCATCCAGGTCGTTTGAAATAATCAGTGCAATGGATGCATTGGGTGTTAGGGGCCCTGTTTGGGTCAGCAGGTGTTTTAGTCCTTCTGGTGGCGCAATATCTGGCGTGCACTGCAATGTTAAATCGATATGATTTTGATTGCATGTCTGCCAGATTTTATACCATTGGGCTTCGGACAATTGCTCGGTTACGATGAGGGTTAATGGGCTATTGGGCTCTAGAAAACCTTTGGCTAATCCAATGCCACTGGTTTGTGTGACATATTGGTGTGGAAATAAATAGGCATAGGTTGCGGTGTTCACGATAATAGGATTGCGTTTTTTTTCTTGTGTCTCGGTGGTCATTGCTGTCACATTTGTTTGAGGCATTCCACTGAAAAGCCATCGGAAAAAGGCGGGTATTTTAGATACGAAGTGAGTCATGCGTTCATATAGCGATGGTTCGGGTTTTGATATGCTCTCTGGTGCAGCTGGATATTGAAACAATGGGCGGACGAATTCGAGCGTGAAGCCTTCTGGAAGGGGATAGGTTTGGCCATTGATGGTGATTTGTTTTCGTTGTTGAAGCTCTGTTATAAACCCACGGAACGCTGCATTGTCCCAAGGTGCATTGTGAATTTTTAAATGCTTATCTGGATGTTGAATGGCGTTAATGAGTGCGCCGGGCTCAAATTTGATGCTTGTGCCATCAATATGGTATGTCCCAATCAAAACGGTTTGCCAATCATCGCCTGTTGTGATCATCGCATCTTTTGGTTCAGGACTTACGGTGGGCTCAGTGATGGGTTTAATGGTTGAACCGCCATTTAATTCAGGTGCTTGGCTAATCACATCAAAACGTGAATAAAAATCTTCTCCCATTAATGCGGCGGACGCTGTATCAATGGTAACGACCAGATGAAGATTGCTGGGTAGCTCAATGTGGTTTAATCGACGACCCACATCATCAAGAATGCTATTGAGACCAACATGTTCAGCTTTTGGATTGGACCAATTGATAAACCAAGTCATTTGTTTTTCAGGATGGGTTTGGGCTTCTTTTAAAAACGATGCTAGGGGGTTATCGATAATTTCATAAGGTCCATCGGAGGCCTTGAGGGTTTTGGTGGACATCTCATCTAGGTTTTGGGTAAAAAAAGTGGATTTGTTGGGGCCAATCACGGCTTCATGCAATCCTTCAATGGCGCTCTTGTCTCTCATGATAAGTAAGCGGCGGCTGATATCTAGCTCGCTTGTTAATAATTCGTCTGCAAGGCTACTAAAATTATCAGATTTTAGGGGGAGGCTATCCCATGTTTGGAAGGGGTTGTGGCTTTCAATCACGAGGGGTTCATGGATAGGCGGATTGGGTAAGGGTGCTATTGGCTCCTCTATCGGTGCGCGTGGTGCAGGGGTTATTTCTGGTTCTATGGGGGCTGGTGTGGGTTCTTGTTGAGGGGCGGGCAATGGGGCCATGGCTTGTTCATTCACTGCTGCGGGCGCTCCACCCAGATCGATACTGATGCGTTGATTGTTTTCATCTAAAATGCTGATAAAAGCATGGCAGCCGTTTTGAATTAAGGCCGCATTAAGGTCAAATGCTTTAGCAAGTGCTGCAAAAAGCATGCTTCGATGTCGACAAGCACCCGCTCTTAGTTTAATCAGCTGATTAAGAATGTCTGTAGGGGATCCTTTAATGTCGTTTGCTGAAGGTTGATCAAAATAACAGTAAGCGAACAGTGCATTGATTTTGTCTTTTTTTGAAAGCGTTGAAAAGCTTTCGAAGGCGCTATTATTTTCTAATGTGCCATCTTGCTTGAATTGAAGGTGTTTTATCAACTCTAAATCAATGGGATTGGTGCGTTGAACATTTCTAGGGGTATCAGGTGTTGATTGAATAAGGTAACTGATGGTGGCATTTGCAACGGGCTTTGTCACCCGGAGGTAGTAATACCCTGATTCTTTATCGTGTTGGATTTCATGGTTTGAAAAGTTGGTGGCAATGCTTTGTAAGCTATCGTGTGTGCTTAAAGCAGGCAGTTGATACCAGGTGTTGGGTGAAAGTGGCCCAAGCTCAACTTGCCCATAATAATGGTCTGCGGTTTTGAATGCAGGATTATTGTTAAAATCCTGGAGTATGGATATGGGCGATCTTATCGTTGGAAAGGGGATGGGTTCTAATGACGCACTGATCGGGCTATATTTTATAAATTGGCCTGGATGAGTCCAAGTGCTTGCATTGAGATGATAGCTTTGGGTTTTTGGGTTGATGGAATGTCCTTTAAATAACAGGCTTGTTTGGAAGGTTTTATTCGGGTCATTTTTTAAATGCCCATCAATGCTTAAATTGGCCATCATAGACAGGGGTGGGGCGAAGGAAGCGGCAGCTTCAGTTCCTTTAAATGTTGATGGAGCGGATGACGTCGTTATGGAAGTGGCACGAAATTTTGCTTTTGCTAGTGCCAAAATGGCTTCTTTTAATTGATCAGCAGGGACTTTTTTAATATCTTTTAGCATGATTTCATTGAGCATGAATGGGTTATAAGGCAAGAGTTCTGTTTTGCCGATATGGGCTGTTTTTAACTGAGGTGCGGCATGGACAAGATTTAAAAATTGTTGGGGAGTGATGGAAGATCCACTTGCCCTGATCTCTTCAAGGTGAGGCAGTTGTTCTTCTGGAAGCGTTAATGGGAGAAAATTTAGACATTCGCATGCATTTAAATCGATGGATTTAAGATTAGGTGCAGCTAGGATAAGGCTTTGAAGCTGACTGGCTGTGATCGATGAGCCACTCAAGTCTAAGTAATGCAATTGTGCTAATTGTCCTGGAAGAAGCGAGAGGGGTCCTTTACCTAGGTTCGTACAATTTTGTAATTTTAGTGTTGTTAAATTGGGCGCGCTGTTAATGAGGTTTTCTAGTTGTTGGGCATTGATTGATGAGCCCATGGCATTCAATTCTGTTAAGAAGGGCCGTGATTGTGGCCTAAGGTAAAAGGGTTTATCCCCCAGTGTCGTGCATTGATTAATCGTTAATTTTTTTAGTAGAGGCGCGCTTTTTAGCAGAGATTCTACCTGTTGTGCCGTGATGGTCGAGGAATCTACGCTAATATTTTCTAAATAAGGCAATTGCCCTTCTTTAAGCCCTAGGTCTGTTGTTCCAATAAGCGTTGTAGAGTCTAAGTTTAATGTTTGAAGATTAGGACTAGCATTGAGGATGGAAGCCATTTGACTGGTTGTGATGGTACCTGAGGTATAAATTGTGGCTAATTTTTTTAATGAGTCTTTGGGTAGAGAAAAGCTTCCTTGCCCCAAATTTTTCATACCCATTAAATTTAGTGTTTCTAAATTGGGTGTGGCATTGAGCATGGCCCCTAGATCTGTTGCTGTTAGGGAGCGAGGGATCTTAAAATCTCTGATATGCGAGAGCTCACCTGGTTTGAGCTGTTTTAATATGTTAACTAACGGTTGATAGTCAGAAATATCGGCCGTCTCAAGCAGCGGGGCTCTTAAAAAGATTAAAACTTGCTCAGGGCTTAAGCTCGTGTTCCTCGCTGTAAATGATTTTAAATGACGTAAATCATCCTTAGATAGGGCAGATAGGGCAGATGATTCGCCTAATGTGTGTTCACTAATCTGAATGTCTTCTAAGCCTGGAGCGGCTAAGATTAGTTCTCTAAGTTGAGCGGCACTGATTAGGTTTGCTGTACAGTGTAATCTTAATCTTTTTAATTGAGGAAGGGATTTAGGTAAAAGCATCAGCGGGGTATGATCAAATGCTTGCATATCCCATAAGGAAGTTGACACGAACTGAAGTGATTCCAAGTTAGGGGCGGCTTTTAGAAGCGGTGCAAGTTGCTTAGTACTCAGCGAATCGTTAGCTGTGATGAACCTTAAGTTTCTCAGTTGGTCTGGTAATAAATTGAAGGGAATATCATGTTGTAGGGTTATATTTTGTAGGGTGATCTTTTCAAGATGAGGCGCTCCAGCAATCAGGCTAAACAATTGTAGCGCGTTAATAATCGAGTCTTTGGCATAAATAGTGGTGAGATGTGGGCAATGTGGTGGTGAAAATTCTGTCGGAGGATTTTTAAGACCTTTTTCAAAACGTAGTTCAAGGGATTCCAGTTGATGTGCTTTATCTAGGAAGATGGCTAATTGCTGGCTTGAGATCTTGGTGTTTAAGAGGCGAGCTTCTTTTAAGTGATGGGCTAATCCATAGAGAAGATCAATATTTTTATCAGTGATATTTCCAACTGAAATCGAATGGATATGTTGTTGAATTTTTTTTGAGAGGACTCTATCGCTAAACCCAAGCTCAAAAAATAATTCATCCTGATCTTCAATGAGTGCTTCAATATTATGCAATATTTTTAAATCCCAATCAGGTAATCTGGGGTAGCGCTCTCCATCCAGTTGAGGGGCATAGGGCTCGATGCCTTGTGATTTTAAGGATGAAAAAAATTCGACAAAACGTTTGGTATTAAAAATATCGGTATGTTCATTAGATAACTGTTGTTTTGCAGCGAGTGTGCGAGCAGCTTGAGTGGTGATGGGCGTATATAAAGCAAGCATCCCTATGCTGTCTCGGTCAGGAATTTTTATAAGTTTACCGTCTTTTGGAAAGTAGATATTAAAACCTTGAGCGATGAGATCGCCAAAACATTGATAGAAAATATGCGATGATTGCAGGGTTCCCAAATACCAGCTGGTGATGATGATGTTCTTCTTAGCTTTGATGCGGGTTTTATCCAATGCCCGAAAACAGCGTTCTTTACCATCGATAAATGCTTGAACATCCATAGGACCACGACTTGGGTCAGCCGTTAATTGTGACTTTACAAATGATTGGTCATAGAGAAGATCCAATGCTTCATAGACCTGTTCATTAAGAGATTTGCTCATATTTTGCACTCATTTTTATAGTATTATAACTATGAGTGTAGTAATTGATTTTTAATTGTGCAAATGTCAATAGCAGGGCTAAAACATGTGTGATCAATCATATTATAGCAAGGATGGTTCAATACAATGTTGAATAAAATAGGTAGGCTGGGCAAAGAAGCGAGAGCGACGTGCCCGGCAATTGTCGGGCACGCTGCACTCTTATCATTACCCACATTCCGCCAAGTCCTAATCAGCCTAGGTGTGTCGGGGGCCTGTCATGGTAGTCTTCGTTTTACATGCTCGCAAGCTCCG
>CANJHO010000040.1 GCA_947474165.1 Legionellaceae bacterium | reverse complement strand
TAAGGTGATGGATGCAGGCATCATTATTTTTTCAAAAAAACACTAAAAACCGTGTCAAGAACTATTTGAATTTTTTTCAAAAAAACAGCTTTACGCTAATTTCATCACCACGAACCGACCCGCAGGGGCGGATTGTGGTGAATGGTTACGTTTTTTTTCTTTATTTGCCATACCCAGCACGAGCACGATGCGCCAATTTCTGGCAATTATTATTTATTTATTTTCTGGAAGTATGATTATCAGCTCCTTTCTGCAATATACATTTACTCGATTTGCCGCTGATCTAGAGTTTCTGAAACAATACGAGCTCATTACACCTAATTTTATGGGTGTGTTACTGCTTCAATTGCTAGGCAGTCTTTGTTTTGTATTACCGGTTGTCTATTATTTTTTTACTGAATACAGCTTTATTTTCAAGATACTATTAGTATCTCTTTTCTGTATTTTAAGCATGATCTGGATTTCTTCGGTACTCTTGACAGAAGCCAAATCTTATCGTCGCATCATATGGGGATTTTTATTGGGATATTGCACGATGATCATCGTGCATTTTGTATTTGAGGAAAAACAAAATGATGTGACTTTTTTATTATTTGAGTTTTTGCTGGCACAGTGTGTTTTGTTTGTATCCTTATTATACTCAATTTTAACATTGTATCCGACGAACAAGCTTATCCTTTTTGGCTTCTTAAAAAAAGAAAACTTCTATTATTCATTGGTATTTGCAAATTTTTTCTACACGCTAGGCTTTTGGATTGATAAATATCTTTTTTGGTTCAATCAGGATACTGGCTATCCTATTTTACCACCCTTACAGTTATCCCCTGTTTATGATTTACCCATGTTTGTTGCATCTCTTACGATGATTCCAGGCGCTGCTGTTTTTATGTTGCATCTAGAATCCAGCTTTTCTTTAATTTATCCTAAGGTAATGAATACCATATTTCATCGAAAAACCTTAGATGAAATTGATGCGATTTGTAACGAGCTGATATCCTCAGGTCGAGAAATCATACAAACCCTTATCAAGAGTCAATCTGTTGTTGTTATTATTGCATTTTTATCTATCCCTTTTATTTTTTCAGTTTTTAACATCCCTGGCATTTACTTGAACTTATTGTTTATTCTCATCATTAGCGCTGGTTTGAATGTTATTTTATGGGCATTATTAAGTCTATTATATTATATGACCATGTACTTGCAGGCATTCTACGTCACCGTGGTTTTTGTTATTGGCAATATCATTTTCACTTTGATATCACTTGATGCAGGGCCATTGTATTATGGATATGGTTTTGGCTTAAGTTTACTCTTGGCTGTTATAACAGCATTGTGTTTTTTAAATAGAGATTTTAAGAATATCGAATATGCCACCTTTATGATGGTTGATTGAGTTAACTCTGTTAACCGGGCTTGCACGGCGATTGCAATATGGTATCATAGTGATATCATTATAATGTCATATAAAACAATAGGCTGATATCATGTCTCAATTATTGGTTAGAAATATTGACCCTGAAACGCTGGATTCCCTAAAAAAAAGAGCAAAATTACATCATCGATCGCTGCAAGGAGAAATTAAGTTTATTCTTTTAGAAGCGTCAAATCTTCATCGTTCATCTTCTTCACCAGACGTTCTTAAGCGTATTGTGGGTGCTTGGCAGGGAGAAAGCTTAACTCGTTCTGCACAAGAGGATTATGAACAACGAGATGAACTGGAATGAAATTTCTTCTTGATACGAATGCGTGGATAAAAATATTAAATCAACAAGCCTCACCTATTCAGGATAGATTTCTATTAATGAGTCCATCTGACATTGCAATATGTTCGATTGTTAAATCTGAACTTTATTTTGGAGCCTATAAAAGCACGCGTAGAAACACCAATTTAGATTTATTAATGACCTTATTTGCTCAGTTTAAATCGCTGGATTTCGACGATGAAGCAGCTGAAATTTGCGGGAATATTCGTGCTCAGTTAGCAACATTAGGAACGCCCATAGGCCCATATGATTTACAAATTGCAGGCATTGCAATCTCAAATAATTTGATATTGGTAACCCACAATACAAAAGAATTTTCACGTATCACTGGATTGAGAATTGAAGATTGGGAACTATACTGCGAGCGGTCATAAACGGCCCGCAGTATCACTCATCTGCCAGCAATTGTTTTAAAATAATTAATCGTCTCCATGAGTCCTTGATTCAAATCATGACTCACCTTAAATCCAAACGATTTCATTTTTTTTTGGCTACCGCAGGAGTCCATCACATCCGCAGATCGGGCAGGTTTGTGATTTTTGATGCATTTTATATCCATAATCGATGAGATCCTATCGGCCAATGTATTGATTGTAATGCTAGACTCGGTGCATATATTAACCACATGCGCCCCTGGTTTTTTTAGCGTCATCGCAACCATCAAATTATCAACCACATCATCCACAAAAATAAAATCCCTTGTTTGCTGACCATCACCAAAAATAATCAAGGGTTTGGCCTCTAATAGTTGCGTGATGAAAAGCGTAATAACCCCTGAATATGGGGACGATGGCCTCTGGTAAGGCCCATACACATTAAAAAATCGCAAGCCTATACTGGGTAGTTGATAATCATGAGCTAAAAAGCCTGCATTGAGTTCGGTTGAAAGTTTATCACACCCATAGGAGGATAACGGTTGGATCACTTGGTCTTCTGTCAAAGGGAGTTGTTTTGAATTACCATAAACACCACAAGATGATGCATAAACAACAGGGATATTTCCTGCTTCAATCGCTGCTTTAAAAACATTTAAACTACCCTCTAAATTGGTTTTGTGAAACCTAAACCAATCTTCAATATCAATACTAACCGTGGGTTTGGCTGCCAGATGAAAACATCCATCCATGCCTTTGAATAAATCACGAATAGGCTCAAATTCGGTAATATCTTGTTGAACCAATGTGGCCGCTGGGTGAATCGTTGTCCCATTCGATAAATCATCAATGATTGTGACCGCATGCCCTGCAGCCATCAAGCGCTTTACTAATTGAGACCCAATAAAACCACAACCGCCTGTTACTAGATAATTTGCCATTGATCCCTCGTGATCCTAAATACTAGCTAAACGTCGTTTAATCAAATCCAATAATGTTTTTTTAAGATCCCATTGATAGTCATATGAAATGAATTTTTTTAACTTGGTCAGATCAGGGCAACGATACATAATATCTGTAAATTCTTTGCCATAGGCGGCTTCATAGGAGATATGCTTAATGTCAGAAGTACTCTTGGTAAGATTTTTTACAAGATGCGCTAAATCATTGATTGATATTTGATCATCTTGACCCACATTAAATATTTCACCAATACACTGCGGGTTATTCGCGATTTCATTAAAAATGGCAACCATATCACGTACATCACAAAAACTACGCGTTTGCGAGCCCGTTCCATAAACTAAAATAAGTTCTTGATTAATTGCTGCATCAATAAAACGCGGGACCACCATACCATAGTAACCCAGCTGTCGTGGGCCTATGGTATTAAAAATACGTAAAATAGTGACCCTTAATCCAAAATTATCATGATAAGATAGCCCAAAATATTCTAAAGCAATCTTACTGACTGAATAGGCAATGCAGCTTTTTTTTTGTGCGCCAAGGATTAAACTCATGTCCTCCTTTAAGGGCTTCGAACCCTGATTGCCATAAACTTCTGATGTTGAAGCAAGCAAGATGCGAGGTTTTCGTTTAGAGAGCCTCGCTACTCTCAATAATCGTTCTGTTCCTGCAATATTAGTCGCCAGTAATTTTTCAGAGCTTTCTATGACCCTAAAAACACCAACCACCGCCGCCATATGATAAATTCTATCCGCCCAACCAACAATTTTTTCGAGATCAGGGGATGTTAAAATGTCGGTTTCTGTAAAGAAGAAATTAGGGTTTCCTTTGAATTGGGCAATATTATCTTCGCTTCCTGTACTGAGATCATCCATCACATGCACGAGATCCCCTTGCTTGATATGAAATGCCGCAATATGTGAACCAATAAAACCAGCACCGCCTGTTATGAGTACCTGCATAGATAATCCATTATCCAAATATACAAATTAATACAGCAGTAATTTATTGTCAATCAAAGTCAAAATCAGCCCCAGGGCTAAATCATATGTGGTCAAAATAAAGCCATCTTCTTTAAGTCCAGGATCTTTTGATTGTTTTATAAACCTTTGAAAGGCATGGATGCCTTTCAAGAGCGACATGGATGTGGCTAGCGTGTTTATAAAACAATCAAAAGATCCTGGACTTAAAGAAGATGGCTTTATTTTAATCACATATGATTTAGCCCTGAAATCAGCCCTTAATATTCACTTAAGCTTTCACTATTATACTATCTTATTTATCATACGCCTCCTCAAGGGTTGAAAATGCCTCACCCCAGCAGTACCAAACAATTACTAACCCATTTCAATCAAAGCCAATATCGAGCCTTTACGCTCAATGATTCAGCAAAACACCTTGACCTGCCCCAAGTGTCGACTACTCCATGGATTGCGGCCACAAGCCAGCTTGATTATTATGAAAAAGAGATCATCACGCCAAGCGGTAACCCTGAAGAAAAAAAACCACATATTACCTTCATTAAAAAAGGAGGCTCACCACATGCATTTCTATGGCATACCCAGGCTGATACCTTAAAAAAAGCGGTTCGCTGGGGCATTATTCGAGCCCAGTCAGTGACCGGTAAGGTGATTGCAGCCCTTGGCCAATATCGAGTGGTGGTGCATGAGCGGGTTGCAAAAGGAATGGTCAGCAATTCACAAGCCATCAAACTCAAATTACTGGATCTCTATCAAGACCGATTTGAAGCCTTACAACAGCTGGAGTCTATGGCGAATAAAAACAATAGCCTTCAGCAGTATCGTGACGCCATCACGAATTATATTGATAAATTAAAAGATATTAGCAACAACAATTTCAGCGCCTATTTTGATGATACCCTCGAGACTGGCTTCAATGAAAACACCAAAAAAAATATAGCGAATGATATTCAAGCGGACATCGATCGAGCCTGCGCCTATCGCGATGGCCTCAATAAAAACAATCTTCATGCCCACAATCAACCCAGAGGATCAGCCTCTATCATAACCTTTGTTCAAGAACAAATGATTCAAGGCCTTTATGAATTCCAGGGGATTAATCAAGACCTAAGCTATAGCAGGCAACGCTATTTTGCATTGACTCGAGGTGAGCTAAACGATTACATAGAAAATGCAAAAAAAATAATAAATGATCATCCCATTGACCCCCGAAATACCGTCACAAATGCCCATCATGGTCGCTATTCAAATGATCCTAAGGCTTTCATCAGCTATGATTTTTCAGAAGACGACTTAAGCGCTGATCGTCAGCGTGACATTTTACTCGCCATTAGTTTTATTGAACAATGGGATGTGCTGAATAACACAAAAAATGAATTGCCAACCGTTGGAAATCTTATGGGCCGCGAGGGGCTAGACACCATTAAAGCAACCCGATGGAGGCAACATCGAACAGTCAGCGCCATCTTAAAAAGTTATGGCTTTTATTTATTAAATATCATCAAAGGGATGTTTGTGCCTACCCATCCCTGGGAAGAGAGCGCCTGGAAAAAGGCACCTTTTCACCTATTTGCAAATGAACTTCGTCAACGCGTCAAACTCAATGAACCCCTGTGGAAAAAACCAGCTCATTTTTTTAAACGCATTATTTATTCCGTGAGGGATCTGATTAATGGCGCACGTGATGTGGGCACTGAGATAGCGTTTAGAATGCCATCGAATCTCCTAAATGACTGGGAATCAAGTAAGGACTACCCAACTTGGGACCTTATCAAAAAAGAGGCAGCAGACGCTTTCGAACAAATTAAAACCCTTGAGGATGCCCGTCTAAATAAAGTTTTACCTAATAAAATGCAAGGTCTTCAAAACCTGACCTTAGTCAAACAAAATCAATTAGCCCAGGTAGAATATGAGCTGACCATTGGGGAAGAAAATGATTTTTTCACAGCCGTAGCAAGGGGCTTGAATGGCGCGGCTGATATTTTATCTCATCACATTTTTGCCAAAGATCCGCTAGCCGGATTATTTTTTACAGGGGCTTATGCAATCGGTGTCGGCGCTATTTTCTACCCCTCAATCACCGCATCCATCATGGGGGAAAATTATGTCCGAGTTTTTTCAAGTTATGCCTATTCAATTGCCTCATCCAGTGTCGCTGCAACGCTCTCAGCCTCCATCACACAAGCTCAAATTGTTGCCATAACATGGGATGGTCTAATGCATGGTCCCAGTGGCATCGGCATGAAAACCCTGCATAAGATAGGCGAAGATCCATTAACCACAGTGGCGTTCTTTGCCACCATCTATGGATTGGGATCGGTGCTTGTGAATGGTATCAATGGGTATGACATTCCTTGGTTCAGCAAACACTGTAAAGCTGAACTCGGAACCAATGCAAATATGGCTTATCCTAGTATTGGTCTCAAAGCAGGTATTGGCATGTATGAGCTCCTAAGAACTGAAGACCATAGAACCAGTCAACACCCCAATTTATTAAACGATGAGAGTGCAATCAAAGACAGGCGCATTCAAACCCTGTTTCAACAGAACCATTTAGCCCACTGGCTATCAGAGCATGCCCTACTCCTTCCCAAATTGCCTCACCACTTGTTATTTAACATCTCAAGACACATTGATCATGTTTTTAAAAATAAGAAAGCAGAGGGTGACTCACTCAAGAAACTCCTTTATCCTGATCGACATTTATCGATAGCCTTTCAACTCATATCCATTCCTTTATCCTATATTCCTGCTGTATTGCGCGTGGGTCTGTCTTATTTATTATGCATGATGGCTTTTGCTACCGGAAAACCGCATCCTGAGGAACCCATTAAACGCGCCACAATAAACCTTCTACAGAAAATAAAAAAAGACTTAACGCGACTGATTGTTTTTAACAACTACCTATGGCGTTTGCCTTATCTAATGGTCTCTACACTCTTAAAAATGCCAACCTATCTAGCAACCTTGATCATCGGCCGTCTGGCGAGCCTCATAAACGTGCAACCCGCTCATGCGATTCACCGAAGCTTTGCCACAATCCATATTTTCTTCAAAAAAATAACCGAGTTCTTTTACCCCGCTAATCTATTGAAAAGCGTGACAGTGGCGCATCCAAATCACACCATCATTAAAATTGATACCGCTTATCGGACCCTGCTTCAACAACTTTTGGCTGAAGAAATAACAACGGCCACTCAAGATAATCCACACTCTCAAGCAAGTGATAATTTTCCTCAAGTTCGCCATTCAGGAACAAGCCCTGCCTCCAGCACTTTTCATTTATTTACACAACCTGATACAATCAAAAACCCATGCCTTGGTGTTGCCTCTTCCCCTGTCGATAAGGCATATTCTATGACGTAGTAATTTAGGATCGGGCCTTAAAAATTGACGACGATTACGCTTTCTAATCATAATCCGCACTCAACCTGTCTTTCAGCCACGATCAATATCGCCTCAGGTCTTTGCAGCGCTCTGGGTATAGAAGGCATTGAACGACAGGAATTAATGACCAAGTGGGGATTTAGTCATCCCTTGCTCAGCCCGCTCCCCCTTTCATCTGTAGAAAATTTTCATTATGAATATGATGATATGAAAGGCTTACTTAAGTCTGCTCTTTATGTTTATTCAACACTTCTGAATGCTGCTTTTCCACAACAATGTAAATTTAAGATCAAGCCCTCAATGGCTTTTCAACAGATTAATTCAAATGAAAATATCTATGTTTCGATTCATAGCGACAAAGCAGCACAAGAATCCATTCAGATAACCCAATTAGAAGCGCTAGTCAGTGCATTAAATGGCCATCCATTCACTTTGATAGATAACCTCTACATCGATGAAGAATTTACGATGAAAGATCTCCCTTCGTCTATCGATGGCGATGCATTATATGTAGCCCATGAGGCACTCCTAGCACAGAGTTATCAACCCTGTTGTCTTAACCGATTTGAACTGCGTTATATTAGCCCCAAGATAGGTTTTGGCGTATTCTGCAGAGAGCGCATTAAAAAAAATGATGTCGTGTTTTTTTATGGGGGTAAAAAAAGAATTCATGATGATGACCATGAAAAATATGCTTTTCAATGTCAACTTGATAGCCTTAAAATGTACATTGATGCGCGAGAGTTTGGTAATATTGCACGATTTGTGAACCATGCTCCCAACCCAACGGCCAATCCGCACCCCTCATTGCTTGAGGCCAATATCCATTCAAGTAGCCATTATTTGCAAAGCATGGAAGTGATCGTTTTTGCAGCCAACCGAGATATTCTAGAGGGCGAGCAATTGTTAGTGGATTATGGAAAAAAATTTTTTAGAAAAGCCTCAATACATCGCTTTCATCATCAGCATAACGTGGTGCATTATTGTAAAAAAATAATTGCGCTGAATTCAAGCCAAGCCTTAGCGCAACTGCGCATGATGGCAAGCCATGGCGTTTTGCGCGCGGGGCGTTTTTTATTATTAAGAACCTTTGTGATTGTCGGCTTAATTTCTCTTGTGATGGGTATTTTAGCCAAATAATTGACGATGCAGTAGGTCAACACAGAGGGATATTGTGTCAACTATAAAAAAAATAATACTCAGCGGGTGCTTATCCCTTATTTTGGGTTTAGTCCATGCGACAACAGATAATCAAGCGGCCATTAATCAGCCATCGACCGCTGCGCCACCCAACATAGGTAATTTTTCATTGCCAGCGCCCCAACAACCAGGCCCATTGATTTCCTTTGGCCAAACGCTCATTGGTCGAAATCACCTACAACTTGAATCAGACTCCTTTGGGACATTTCCTGGTAAGGGCTTATTTCAGAATCTAAATGCCTCAATGATCTTTGGTATTAGTGATGCAACGGCCATTTATTTTAATTATCCCATCCAAGCTGACAATTCAATCCGACGATTCCGTTTAACAGGCCTCCAAGATGCAACCTTGCAATTAGAGCATGCCCTATACACCGCTGGCACATCGTCCTATCAAGAGCAAGCAACTGTTGTTGGGTTTGTCACGCTTCCACTCAGCAATGGAGATCCACAAAAGCAATTCCCGACCGGCTATGGATCTCCTGGATATTTTTTAGGCACAACCTATAACCGCACCACCACTGACTGGTTGGGTTTTGTATCGCCAGGTATATTTTTAACCACATCCAGGGATCACGTTCAACTGGGTTCACAAGGGCTTTATCAAGCAGGCCTCGGTAGAAATATTTGGAGTGAAACGAATCGCTTTATTCTGATGGGCTTGCTAGAATTGGATGGGCAATATACAACAAAAGATAGGGTATTAGGACAAAATCTTCCCGATACAGGGGGCAATATCATCGGATTAACCCCATCCCTATGGTTTTCAACACCGCATTTAATCTTACAATTGGGCGTAGGTTTTCCCATTTTACAAAATTTAAATGGCAAACAAACAAAAACTGACTATTATGTTGCAGGAAGTCTTAGTTGGACCATCGTCTAAGATAGACTCCGATATACTGCGCGCGACCAGATAACAAGGATTCGTTCATGAACATTCGTGCTTTGAGTGCATTCATTCGTACTCACTATGCCAAACTTCCTGAGAAACAGCAGCCTATTGCTTTCATCATTGGCAGTCTATTGATCCTACTCGTTATCACGCTGCTACTCAAAAGCTGCTTTCATCTTATCGTCAGCATCAGTCAATCGCCACCGCAACCCATCATGATCCGACACGGAAAAAAAATCATCATCCCAGAGCATTCACCGCTTCGTTCAGAATTGATAATAAAAACCGTCAAAAGCGCGACACTAGCCCATATTGTTTCAATACCAGGGATTGTAGAGGCCAATCCAGTGGATGTCGTCAAAATATTACCGCCCGTAACCGGTCATCTCGTCACACTCAATGTGGGGCTCGGGGATGTTGTGAAACATCATCAGCGCCTTGCAAGCATGCAATCCGCAGGCCTTGCCCAAGCGTTAGCTGATAAAGACAAAGCGCAAAGCACGCTAACATTAAGCAGGCTTGCTTTCAAACGGGCAAAAAGTGTTAACCTTGCTGGCGGCAATACCCTAAAAGATGTAGAAATGGCCGAAAACAATGAAGTCCAAGCACAGGCTGAGGTTACACGCACCATCGCCACCCTTAAATCAATGGGAAAACATGGCATTAACCTATTGCATATTCGATCCCCCATTGAGGGCCGAGTCACAGCCATCAATTATGGAAGAGGCTCCTATATTACCGATCCAACGGCCCCCTTAATGACCATCTCTAATTTAAAATCACTCTGGGTCACGGCGAATATCCCTGAAAATTTAACTGGGGTGATTTCTAAAAATCTACCTGTTGAGATCCATTTGCTCGCCTATCCCCATCAAACGTTAAAGGGTAAGGTGTCTTTCGTCAGCGATTTTCTTGAGCCAGATACCCGACGCAATAAAACACGCATCAAAGTAACCAATCCCTTTGGAAAGCTTCAACCCAACATGTATGCCACCGTCAAAATAGCAACCACACAAACTCGTCAAATCATTATTCCTATTTCATCTGTCATCATGAATAACGATACCACCTCTGTTTTTGTTGAAACCTCCCCATGGACCTTCGAGCAACACGAGATTACGTTGGGTGCTGAAGATGGGGGAAATGTCCGCGTCTTAAAAGGACTACGTCCAGGCGATAACATTGTTACTGCGGGCGGGGTATTGGTCAATGATTAACAAACTCATTGCCTTCTGCTTTAAACGCCGACACATTTTCTGGGGCGGGGCTATTCTCATTGCCATCTATGGTTATATTGCTTGCACAAAAATGACCATCGAAGCTTATCCCGAACTGAGCGATGTGACTGTTCTTGTCAGCACGCAAGTTCCGGGGCTTGCTGCGGAAGAAATAGAAAAACAAATCACCATTCCTCTGGAACGCGCCCTAGTCAATACCCCTGATTTATTTATCCTGCGTTCAAGCAGTACATTTGCGCTCTCCTTGGTCACTTTAGTTTTTAAAGACGGTGTAGAGGAGTGGTGGGCCCGTGAGCGGGTTGTGGACCATATGATTGGTGCCAACTTGCCGCCAGGAATCCAACCCTCACTAGGTCCTTTGACAGGAAGTGGGGGCGAAATTTACCGCTATACTTTAGAGTCCAACACTAAAAATTTAATGGAATTATCAGAAATTCAACGCTGGATAATCATCCCCAGCATTAAGCAAGTGGCAGGCATTGCGGATGTTGCCAACTTTGGCGGCTTTACCAAAGAATTTCAATTAATCGTTGATCCTAAAAAACTCCAGCAAAACAACATCGTTTTAAATGATGTGATTAATGCCATTAATAATAATACAAGCAATGCGGGTGGTGGGCGCGTCACGCGAGGAGAACAAAGCTATATTGTGCGAGGCATTGGCCAAATTCATACTCTTCAAGACATGGGTGCTGTTGTTGTAACAGAGACGAATGGACAGCCTGTCCTGGTTCGAGACTTGGGCACGCTCCAATTTGGCCATCAAGAACGAGAAGGAATACTAGGTAAAAACCATAATCCAGACACCATCGAAGGCATCGTTCAGATGCGAAAACTTGAGAACCCCTCTAAAGTGCTAGAAGGCGTACATACAAAAATAGATAGCCTAAATACCCTATTAAAAAAAATGGACGTCAAGATAGTCCCTTATATTGATCGGTGTCAGTTGGTAAAACTCACCATCAGTAAAGTCACCCACACGGTTGTTGAAGGGATTGCTTTGGTCTGTCTTGTCCTCATGCTATTTCTCGGCAATCCCCGCAGTGCCTTGGTTGCAGCGGTTGCCATTCCTGCAGCCTTAGTGACCGTTTTTATTTTAATGAATGCCACCAAAATGCCTGCCAATTTGTTTTCTTTAGGCGCGATTGATTTTGGGGTCATTGTCGATGGGGCGATTGTGGTGATGGAGGCCATCTTGCGAAGACGTGAGGAATATCCAGACCGTCCACTGACCGTTGAGGACACCTTAAAAACAACAGGTTATGTTGCACGCCCTATTTTCTTTGCAACGCTGATTATTATCTCAGCTTATTTACCCCTCTTCGCCTTTGAGCGCGCTGAAGGCAAATTATTCACGCCCATGGCCTATACTGTTTCTTATGCGCTCCTCGGGGCATTGATTTGCTCCCTCGTCTTGATTCCAGGACTTGCCTTTACCGCCTTACAAAAACCCCAAAAAGTGATGATCAATTATCCTCTGCTTTGGCTAACCAAACACTATCGATCCTTGCTCACACGCCTACTCACGCGACCCATGATTGCCTATGTATTCGGGATCATCACCTTATTGAGTGTTATTCTTCTAGGCTATACTGCTGGGCGAGAATTTTTACCCGATCTGGATGAAGGCGCTTTATGGTTGCAAGTAGAAATGCCCACGGGTCTTTCCTTAGAAAAAGCAAATGACATGGCCAGCAAGCTCCGTGAAACGCTCCTTGAATACCCGGAGATTTCTTATGTTGTCACCCAATTGGGTCGCAATGATGAGGGGGTCGATCCCTGGACCCCTTCACACATTGAGGTCCCTGTGGGATTAACACCTTATGAAACATGGCCGAATCATGAAACAAAGTCACAGTTTATTGCAAAATTAACCAAGAAATTTGCTCAAATGCCCGGTTATAACATCGGCATTAGCCAACCCATCATTGATAACGTCAATGATTTAATTGGTGGTGCGCATAGCCCTCTTGCCCTGCGCATTTATGGCGACGATTTAAAAGAATCTCGCCGAATTGGAAATGAAGTGGTTGCCATTTTAAAATCCATTCGCGGTACCGCCTCTGCCTCCCTATTTCAAGAGCCACCCATTCCCCAAATGGTCATCAATATCGATCGGGAGAAGCTGGCCCGCTTTGGTATCAATGTTGCCGATGTCACCACCTTAATTCAAACAGGCTTGGGCGGTGCCCCAGTGGCGACGATTTATGTTGATAACCGAATCTATCATGCCACGGTGCGTTTTCCTAAAACAGATAAAAGCAGCATTGAATCGGTGGGAAATTTATTTTTAAATAGCTCAACGGGGGCCAAAATATTATTATCCCAGCTCGCAACGATTGAATACAAAACAGGTGAAAGTAACATTTCGCATGAAGAAAGTGCGCGACAGGTGACTGTTCGGATTGATAACCGGGGGCGCGATCTCACCTCCTACCTCAATGAAGCCCAACAGCGTATTAAGCATGACATCAAATTTGACAACGATAACTTTCGTCTTGAATGGGCAGGACAGTTTGAAAGCCAGCAACGCGCACAAAAACGCTTAATCTATATTTTTGGCATGATGATCCTATTAATGGGCCTGCTTTTATTTTTTGAATTTCAAGCACTGCGCGTGGTCATTCTAATTTTAGCAGTCGTTCCGATGGCAACCCTAGGCGGGCTTGTCGTTCTGCATCTCACGGGTGAAACACTCAACGTTGCCACAGCCGTCGGTTTTATTGCACTCTTTGGTGTTTCTATACAAAACGCCATCATCATGATTGCGAATATTCGACGCGTTCGCAACATTAAACACTCGCTGGCGCGTTCAGTGGTCGATGGAGCAAGTGAGCGATTACGCCCTGTGCTAATGACTGCAACCGTTGCCTCCTTTGGCATGTTGCCTGCGGCCCTAGCAACAGGCGTTGGAACGGATGTTCAACGAGGCCTTGCAACGGTTGTTGTGGGTGGCTTGTCTATTTCAACACTGCTTACACTGTTTATTTTACCGACCTATTACTTCGCCATGGAACGTTTCTACGAACGCAGGGGCATTGCCCTGCTCCACAAGAACAGGACACCATGATGGCAAAAACATGCACGCTCAAGTGGGGCACCTTTTTTTTAATCAACTTTCTTTTATTAAACAGTTGCGCCGTAGGACCCAATTACAAGAGACCAGAAGCCCCCTTGCCAAAAACGTATACAAAGACCACTTTGGGCAAAAAAACAAAAGCCACGCATACCCAATTTGGCAAAGCACAACAATTTAAAACAGAAGCGGATCTCCCTGCAGAATGGTGGGCACTCTTTCATTCAAAGCCTTTAAATGATCTGGTGATGGCAAGTCTCAAACACAATCCTAACGTGGAATCAGCGAAAGCTGCCTTACATGCCGCGTTTGAAAATGTCTATGCCCAACGCGGGGCATTTTTTCCTTTTGTAGGCGGCGCTGCTATGGCCGCCCCACAAAAAACAGCCGGTGTTCTTCAATCGTTATTGGCAGATAATCAATATAATTTTACACTGTATACAGGCGAGCTTCTCGTTTCCTACACCTTTGATGTTTTCGGCGGTGTTCGACGGCAAATGGAGTCCTTGATAGCACAAGCTGAATTCCAACGATTACAATTGGAAGCCACCTATTTAACACTCACCACAAACGTTGTGAATGCGGCTATTCAAGAAGCAGCCCTTCGAGAACAAATTGTCGCCACTCACCGAATCATTGCAAGCCAAATAAAAATCACATCCATTTATCAGCAGCGCATCAAACTAGGCGATGCAGCAAAATCAGACCTTGCGACACAAGAAGCCCTGTTAGCCACATCAGAAGCCTCCCTCCCCCCATTAGAAAAACAACTGGCCCTGCAACGCGATTTACTCAATGCCCTAACAGGCCGATTTCCTGATGATGCCATGACCCCTCAATTCAAACTCAGTGCATTGCAATTACCCCGTGCCTTACCCCTATCCCTGCCCTCAACCTTACTCGAACACCGCCCGGACATCCGTGCTGCTGAAGAACAAATGCATGCCGCCAATGCCCTCATTGGCGTCGCTACCGCCAATCGTTTACCCAATATCACCATCGGCTTTACCAACCTAGGTGCAACAGCCCTTAGTATGGCAGGCCTTTTCGCAAACAATGCACCCTTTTGGACATTGACTGGCATCATCGCACAGCCCATTTTCGACGGAGGAACATTACTCCACCGACAACGCGCAGCAAAAGCCCTTTATGAACAAGCTGCCGCACAATATCGCTTGACCATTATCAATGCATTTCAAAATGTTGCTGATACCTTAAAAGCTATCAAGGCCGATGCCATCACACTGAGCGCCACAAACAAAGCGTCAAATGCAGCGGTCAAAAGCCTCACGATCGCACAAAAACAATTGACCTTAGGCGATGGCACGACCTTATCCATCCTCATCAACGAACAACTTGTCCAACAAGCCCAGCTTAATTTAATCCAAGCCCAAGCCAATCGACTCTCCGATACGGTGGCATTATTTCAAGCTTTAGGCGGTGGATGGTGGAATAGGCGGGGCGATTGCTTTAAAATGTAATGTTTATATTCCTACTCAATGAGATGCAATGACCCATCAAATCCACCCCGATCCCAATATCGTTTATCCTATAACAGATGTGACTCGAACTTGTTTTCTTAAAAATATTATTAATAATCCACAAATTATTATTGGGGATTACACCTATTACGATGATCCAAACGATGTGCAGCAATTTGAAAAAAACGTGTTGTATTTATTTGAATTTATGAAAGATAAACTGATTATCGGTAAATTTTGTCAGTTAGCGACTGGGATTCGGTTTATCATGAATGGGGCTAATCACTCCTTGACTGGTGTTTCAACCTATCCATTTAAAGTATTAGGAAAATCCTTTGGAGAAGCTCCCAGCAACGTGGTGAGTAAAGGGGATACTGTGATTGGGAATGATGTTTGGATTGGCAATTCAGCAACCTTAATGCAAGGCATCACGATCGGAGATGGTGCTATTATTGGTACGAATGCACTGGTAACGAAGGATGTTCTGCCGTATACCATTGTTGGCGGTAATCCTGCAAAATTAATTCGCAAGCGATTTGATGATGAAACCATTGACTTTCTTTTGCAGTTGTCTTGGTGGGATTGGCCCATTGATAAAATTGCAACGCATTTAGATGCGATCATCTTAGGTGATTTTGAGGCCCTAAAGAGGCTTTAATAGATAGGCTTATCATTATGCGAACATTTATCATCAAGGCCCGCAAGGGAACCACCCACTTTGAACGCGTCCGATCACAAGTTGGGGGCAAAGCGCATTTAGAAGTGGTCGCCCACTCGGTGATTAATGCATTTTATATTTCAAGTGATTTTAGACAAGATGTTGAGGTTTATATCATATTAGATAGTTCGGATGATTTTCCCCGAACCATTAAACTCTCAAGTGCTGATGGCTTATCAATGTCCGGCTTTCATGAGGAGGCGGTTATCAGCTTACTAGAAAGTACTTTAAAAGCAACGCAGCATTTACGTAAGGATGAAACGGTTATCGTTGATAAGGGCATCCAGATCAGTGGTTTTGGTTTTGAAAGATTAATCGCTCAATTGATTGAAACCAGGCCTATCTACTTGCTAGATTCAAAGGGTAGTGATATTAGAAAAACCCCCTTAGAACCCAATCCTATCTTTGTATTGAGTGATCACCTGGCCATGCCAAAAAAAACGGTGGCTGGCTTGAAACGAAAAGGGCTAAAAACAATCAGCTTGGGCAAAAAAATGTTATTTGCTTCACAATGCATTGTCCTTATTCATGATGAAATGGATAGGGAAAGCGCATAGAGGTCCAATTAACTATTTAAAAAACGCACGCTCCAAGGCTTCCGCGGACAAAGGATGGCTAAAATAATAGCCCTGGTACATATCACATTTTTGTTCTTTTAAAAAAACAAGTTGCTCTTTTGTTTCAACCCCTTCGGCGATTGTTTTTAAACCCAAGGCATGTGCCATTAAAATAATGGCGGTAACAATAGATTTTGAACGCTCACTTTCATGCAGATCAGAAACAAATGATTTATCAATTTTTAGAAATTGTAGTCTGAAATTTTTTAAATAAGCAAAGGATGAATATCCCGTTCCAAAATCATCAATAGAAATATTCACCCCTAGGGTTTCTAAAGCGCCAAGGATATCAATGGCGATATAAGTTTGCTGCATTAACATGCTTTCAGTTATTTCAAGGATTAAATTCTCAGGTTTTAACTCCATTTCGTCTAGCGTATTTTTAATAATGTTGATTAATTGGTCGTTTAATTGACGCACAGAAATATTCACTGAAACTGAATGAAAACCAGAAGATTGCCATCGTTTCATTTGATGACAAGCCGTTTTAATAACCCATAAGCCCACTTTTAAAATAAAATTAGTTTCTTCAAGTTGTGGAATAAAAAACTCCGGCGTGACAATTTTACCCGAAGGCATTTTCCAACGAATTAAAGCCTCCACACTGACTATTGCATTAGATTGTATGTCAACAATGGGTTGATAATATAAAACAAATTGTTCATTGTTAAGTGCTCGATGCAGATCCGTGCTTAAGCGTAGCAATTTATTTTCAGCGCGCTACTGTTTGATGGAAGCATATTGATAATTATTTCTTCCTGAACGTTTTGCTTTATACATACTTAAGTCAGCTGATTTAAACAACATTTCTATGTCATTGCCATTGTCAGGATAAAGACTGATCCCCATACTCGCTGTGATGTAATATTCTTTTTTATTAAATACAAAGGGTTGTTCAATGATTTCAAGAATTTTATTAGCAATCACATCAACGTGTTTTCTTTTAGTAATCCCTGGGAGCACCACAGCAAATTCATCCCCACCAAAACGTGAGATAATGTCACCATCGCGTGAGGATTTTTGAACCCGGTGGGCAATTTCTTGTAATAACAAATCGCCTTTAGGATGCCCCAGTGAGTCATTAATCAGTTTAAAATTATCCAGATCAAAATAAAGAAATGCCACCATCGTATGGTCTTGTTTTGCTGTATTAATAAGCGCTTTTAAACGATTTTCGGTATACAGTTTATTGACAAGCCCTGTTAATGCATCATGTTGTGCAAGATGCAACAACTCCTCTTCCATGCGGCGATGTTTGAAAAAATTACCAATTTGCTTGCCGATGATCTCAAATATTATCATTAAGCTGATGTCAAATTTCTTAACATCAGTGCCATAAAATAAAAGGACCCCAAATACTTCATTATCAAAGATAATAGGAAACCCAAAACAACTATTAATGCCCAAGCCAGACAGGAGATCGCTTCGCGTACTGAGGCCATCCTTTTTCAATGTATTGCTCCAATAGGCTTTCTTTATTGCCCATATATGGCCAGGCAAGCCCTCGTTGAATTGAAACATCATGTCTTTACTAATTTTTTCTAATTTAGGCGATAAGGTGGGATGGCTCCAATTGGCAATATAACGTAAATGCCGTTCTTCTGAATCTAGGGCCCAAATTTCTCCCGCAGAAAACTCCAAGGCCTCACAAATTACTTTTAAAATACCCTGGGTTGCATTATGCAAGTTGCTCGATTCAGCAAGAATACTTGCAACGCGCAATTGAATGGAGGATTGTAATATGGATAATTTTTGGCGTGTAAAATCTTTCGCCAGGATCACGTTTCCAATAATGGCACCCACCTTATTTATTATGGGTGACACATTGATCATGCTATAGATGGTTTCACCACCCTTGGCCAGCAGTATCGTTTCATAATTGGTTATAGAACTGCCCCCTTGGAGCGTTTTTAACAGCTGACGAATTTCATTTTGATGCTCAGCTTGTATTAGTAATAAAAAAGATTGACCAATCACCTCTGCAGCAGCATATTGATAAATTGTTTCTGCGGCCTTATTCCAGTTTTTAATGCGGCCATCCTGGGTGATACTAAAAATAGCATCATTTGAATGTTCAATAATAAGCGCATACTCATTGAGCAATTGCTCATGATGTTTGCGTTCAATGGCATAACTCATTGATTGGGTTAAAACATTGCCATCAAAACTTCCTTTAAAAAAGAAATCTTGTGCCCCTTCCAGAATGGCTGTTTTAGCAAGGGCCTCATCCTGTAATTCAGCAAGGATGATGATAGGAATAGTGGCGGCAATTGTGTTTATCTCTCTAAATAGATCAAGTCCTGATGAATTAGAGAGTCTTAAGTCGAGTAAAATAACATCGATAGGCGGGCTGCTTTTACTGAGGATACTTTGTGCATCTAATAGCGATGAAGCAACGGTTACCTTCACTTTTTTAACAATATTTTCTTTTATTATTTTTTTGATATGCTTCACTTCAAGGGCATTTTCCTCGATAAAAAGAACCTTTAAAAAGCCGCTCATGGTTGAAACTTCGGTGGAAGGGTCACGATGGTTAACCAAAATGATTCAATGGATTTAACAACCTCTATGAATTTATTTAAATCCAATGGTTTTCTGATATAACAATTCACATGGTAATTATAGGAGAAGATAATATCTTCCTCAGCTTGAGAAATGGTCAAAACCACAATCGGAATGGATCTTAACACGGGATCCTCTTTCACTTCTTTTAACACTTCTCGCCCATCTTTTTTAGGCATATTCAGATCGAGAATCATTAAATCAGGTGTGGGCATTTTCTCATATTTATTTTCTTTTTTAAGGAAAGCCATGGCTTCTACCCCATCTAATACGGTGTATAAATTAACTTTTAATTTGTTTTCCTTTAAGGCTTCTTCGGTCAAACGGATATCTGCCGGATTATCTTCAACCAATAAAATATCAATGGGTCCAAAAGCCATGTTAATTCTCCTTAATTGGGATGCTAAAATAAAAGATTGACCCTTTTCCTAAGGTAGAATCAACCCAAATTTTACCCCCATGTCTATCGATCACTTTTTTGCAGATAGCAAGCCCTATCCCATTGCCAGCATATTCTCGCCCCACCAAGCGTTTAAACATAATAAATAGTTTATCTTTATATTGGGGATCAATGCCAATGCCATTGTCGCTGATACTAAAAATCCAACTGTTATCTTGTAGTTTAGCTGAAATATGGATTTTAGGGGGAATACCTGTTTGATGAAATTTAATCGCATTACTAATGAGGTTTTGAAAACAGGTGATAAGCTGTGGTTCATCTCCCATGATGGTCGGTAATTTTTCGAAGGAAATCATAGCCCCATTGGTTTCGATTTTATCTTTAAGATTATCCAAGACATGCTTGATAACATCGCTGACCTTCACTGGGGAAAAAGCGGCCCCTTGGGTTTCTACGCGTGAAAATAACAATAGATCATTGATCATTTGTTGCAGACGATTTGCACCGTCCAATGCAAAGTGGATAAAATCCAATCCATCCTGATCCAGCTTATCCTTATATCGCCGTTCTATGAGGCCTAAGAAATTGCTAATGCTTCGTAAGGGTTCTTGTAAATCATGGGAGGCAATGTAGGCAAATTGTTGGAGTTCTTTATTGGAGTGGGCTAAGGCTAATGCAGAACTTTCTAGATTGAGTTGTGTTTTTTTGAGATCTGAGATATCAGTGAGGCTGCTAAGGATCCCGATAAGCTCACCATTGCTATCGGTATAGGTCGCCGCATTGCATAAGCAATCGATTTTTTTTCCTAAAACAGACTGGACTATTACCACATTGTTTTTTGAAAATCCTTTTGTAGAGAGCTCAGTATTAATTTTTTTTACCACCTCAATGTCTGAGAAAAATTGAAAAAAATTCAGCCCAATAAGCTTTTCATAAGACATGCCCATCTCCAATGTTGCCGCTTCATTACAGTCAGTAATGATACCCTTCATAGAGAGCGCAAATAGAGGTTCGATACTCGCTTCGATAAGTTTTCTATTATAATAGAGGCTATCAATGAGCTGATTTTTTATTTTGATAAGCTCGGCCTCATTGACTTTCAGTTGGGTGATATCCGTGTGTGTCCCAATCACTCTCAACACGTCTCCATTTTTGGCACGTTGAATCACTGATCCTCTATCCAATATCCATTTATAGTGGCCATCTTTACAACGAAAACGGACCTCAGCTTCATAATTTTTAGTTTTATTTTCAAAATGAGCATGAACAGCTGACCAAAGCCGTGCTAAATCATCAGGATGAACACGTGATTCAAATTCACTTTATTTATTACCTATTTCATTGTCTTTGTAGCCCAACATGCATTTCCAAGTATGGGAGAAATAAATTATTTTTTCAGGTGGGTACCAATCCCATACGCCTTGATTCGCCCCCTCTAATGCATATTGCCAACGCATCTCGCTTTCTTTAAGACGACACTCAGCCTCCTTTCTTTGAGTAATGTCTTGAACCAATCCGCTCATATAAGTGCTTTGATCTGCGATGATAAATTGTCCAGAAACCCATATCCAGCGCAACTGCTTGTTATCTGCTCGATAAATTCTACATTCAAATTCAACGGATTTTTTGTTTTGAAAACTTGCTTGTAATAGCCCCTTCACTTTTTTACGATCACTGGGGTGCACATGCTTTATAAATACATCAAATGTCCAAACAGGCAACAAAGACGAATAACCAAAAATCTGATCATGCAAAATGGAACGTTCTGCAGTTAGAGAATAAAGATTTAATTTCCAATAACCGATCCCTGCTGCATTAAGGCAAGTTTCTAATTCGTTGGAAACTTTATCTGGTCTGGGTTGTAATGAGGAACTATTTTTTATTTTTTTTTCCATTTCATCACTCTTTTGATTATTCACTATTCATCGAGTTTAACAATACATTGTGGTTTGACTATGCTGCCTGTAATGACTACTTGTTTATGCCGAGACTTAGTCCCTCGTATTAACATCACCTGGCGTCTCGGCACATCAAATAGTTGAGCTACAAAACTTAATAGCGCATCATTTGCTCGCCCATCAATGGGTAGTGAAGCCAAGCGGATCTTCGGTACATCCCCATAAAAACCAACGATTTCAGTGCACTTTGCCCCTGGTTGAACATAAATATGAATCATTACTGTATCATTCTCTTGCTTAAACCACACACCCATCACCGTCTAATATGTTTAATTTTACTGATCAAATAAGGAATGGAACACCAACCGATCACGCCTTCAACCACCAATACCAACCCGAGGATCATAAAAAATAATTTGCCCATTCCAATCACTGCAGCGATACAGAGTAGAAAACCCAACACTGTCCGATTAATACGATCCGTTTTATCAATATTGCAATGTAGTGAAATCATGACTGCTCCAAAAAATAATGCCCATTAATCATACTCATGGCAAAGGGCTGCCATAAGGTCTGGATAACGAAAATTAAACCCCGCTTTTATCAACCGTGAGGGGAGTACTCTTTGCCCTTTCAGCAAGAGATACTCACCCATTTCGCCAAACAACATTCGAATCAGAAATGCAGGCATTTTTAAAAACAAAGGACGGTGCAAGGTGGTTGCCAGCGCTTTGGCAAATTCAGCCTGACTAACAGGATGAGGCGATGTAACATTAAAAACACCCGTAAGCTCAGGCTTATTGATCAAGAATAACACCGCACCCACAAGGTCATCGACATCCACCCAAGACATGATTTGCTTTCCATCACCGATGATACTGCCTAACCCCATATAAAAACTTAGCGCAAGCTTTTTTAGAACCCCCTCACCTTTACCAAGCACAACACCAAAACGCGTGATGGTAACAGGCATTCCGAAATCAATCGCCGGTTGCAGGGCTTGCTGCCAACGGATCCCGATTTCACTTAAAAAATCACGTGGATGTTCAAAATCAATGGGACTCTCTTCATCTAAGGCCTGATTATCCTGACTCTCCTGCACCCCATAGATGCCAACGGCATTTGCAGAAAAAAAATGTGGTTTTGCCTGGTGCTTGATAGCCCACTCAATCAAGGTGGTGGTGGTGTTGACACGTGAATCAATCAACTGTTTTTTAACATAAGGATTCCAACGTGAGGCCGCTATGTTGTATCCACAAAGGTTAATCATGACATCAACTGTTTTTGGGTCCAAGGAATCCAAGGTGTCCCAAGTCACCGTATGTACCGGCTTTTTAAAATAACGCTCAAGCGTTGAAGCATTGCGACCCAATACAGTAATTGTGTGCAGCGGTTGCAATGCCTTTACTATTCTTTGCCCAATAAAGCCTGAGGCACCTGCGATTAATATATTCACAATTTTTCCTTATATTTTACCTTAAATACCCTACCGCATTTTTCAAGAAGGTTCTACTCAATTGGCGTTTAGACAGCAATTCTCACCCGAAAAGTTCAGTGCAGGCTTAGATGTCCTTCGCGGGATGAGGGTCACTGCCATTAAGTTAATAAAATTTCCTTAACTTAATGGCAGTGGGGATGAGGGTTAGGGAGAAGGAAATGGAAAATATAGGCTAGTGCCTCATCAACATTGAATCCTCGGGTTGGCGCTTAGATTGCGTTCAGATTTAAACGATTTTATTGGGCAAAAAGCGCAGGACTAGCACCGCTAATCTGAGCATTTTTGCCTAATAAAATCGTTTAAAGATGCATGCAAGCTAGG
>CANJHO010000039.1 GCA_947474165.1 Legionellaceae bacterium | reverse complement strand
CTCCCCAGGTACGTCATCCAGAGCGTAGCGAAGGATCTCAAATTGACCATATCCGAGCCACATTCAGGAGATCCTTCACTGCGTTCAGGATGACGTAGATGCAGTTTGATAGAATAAACAACAAATTTATCCACAACCTGGGGAGTTACCAATAACCTATACTGCGCAACGATTTCCTTGTGTGAAAATAATTTAAACGATAATCTAAAGATCAACCCCAGAATGCTCTTTGGATAATCGTTTAAATTATTTTTCACACAAGTCTGTAGGGTAATAGTATGGACCCTACGTTTTTGTACCTAGAGTTACTGCAAAATTGACAAGACACTAGAGAAAGACGAATATTCATGATAATTTGTCCAAACTCCAATTAGTTAAGGATATTTACCATGAATCTTCTTATTCCAATGTTCTTCTTTTCTTTGGCCATGTCAATTTCACCAGGACCTGTGAACATGGTTATCGTTTCATCTGGTGTTAATTATGGAATTAAAAAAACAATGCCCTATGTGTCAGGCGCGACCATCGGCTTTACTTTATTATTACTTTTTATTGGACTCGGCTTCTTTCAAGTGATCAATGCATTTCCATTTTTTCTAAAATACCTATCATTTGGTGGTTCGTTATTTATTATGTACATGGGCTACAAGGTCGCCTCATCAAAACCTAATATAGAAGTGAATAAAGAAGGGAGAACGCCTAAATTTTTTGAAGGATTTCTTCTTCAATGGTTAAATCCTAAAGCTTGGATTGCTTGTGTGTCTGGTGCTTCCATTTTTTCTAGCACCGAGAGCTACACACCCTTTTTAACCTTTACCAGCATCTACTTTCTTGTTTGTTATGCATCTCTGGCTTTATGGGCTGTATTGGGTGATAAAGTCTCTTTTTTATTAAATAGCCATTTTCGTTTGCGTTTTTTTAATTTACTGATGGGATTGTTGTTGATATTAACAGCGGGTTACCTTTGTTATACCAATCTTGTTTAACGTCATAAAATAGAACATGGACAGCTTCTTGACCCACCTACCGTATAACCATTAATCGGTTCTACAATTTGTGGTTGAACTTTAAAGAAACGTCTAGAAAGGGTATATTCTAACGATGCAGGCGCACTAGAAACGTGGGCCTCATCGTCATTTTCTCTTTCATCCACATTGCCTGTTGTTTGTAATGAGGGATGAGGCATAGGCTTGACGAGAAAATCCAACGATTCAGTCCATGATTTACCCTGCGGCCAATTATCAATAACATCATGTGGTTCTTTACCACCTAAAATTATTTTAATTTTTTCATTATCATCAAGACTTCTTATTTGCTTTAATAAATTAACCGTGTCAAGCAGATCAATATTTGACGATAATCCCTCCAGAAAATTTTCTAACGTATTATCTTGTAATGTCTCCAAAAGCCTCTCATCACGCTTTCCACATAAATTCATTATTTTTCCTATCAATCTAGAGCTTAAAATAGAAAAACCCAATGCCACATAGGGAAGTGCAAATGCATTAAAATAAGTATTGTAAATAATAGAATTGACGTTTGCAGCTTTTAGCACATCCTCATCAGAGATATAAGCCTGATTTAAAGAAACCGTTGCGCCCCAGGAAAAGACGGCTAATAACAAGAGCGTCCCACTGATTGAATACACTTTCAGAGGATATCGCTGTAACACTATTGGGCTAAAATGTTTTTTTTGATGCAGCTGACTCAATAGACTCCATAACTTGTTGGTATTTTCAGGAGCAACAATACAAGTCGTTAGATAACTTAAAGGAAATATCATCAATAACCGAAAAGGAATGATAAAATAGTCATTATTACAAGTGTCTTGATTATTAATAATATTGACACAATAGTTGGGTGCATAGTGCCAAACAGCCAAGTCATAACTAATGTAGCATAACTTAATTAAAGCGGCATTGAGCAGATGAAATGGCAATCGTTTTAACCAATGGGCCGTTTGTATATTTGGCTGTTCTGCTTTTCGTAATAGCTGCAACTGTAAATCAAATGCTAGCTCATAAAGCGTGCCAGTATTCCCTTCAGTGTTATTCAATAACGCATTCAGATTGTTATAAATAACTTCCAATGAATCACGATCTTCATTTTTCCAGGTTTTTCTTATGGCATAGAGTGTATTTTGAAGGGTTGTTTTATAAGTAGAGATCAATGTTTTTCTGCAGGCTAAAATATAAAATTCAAATTGAGCCTGTTCACTGCATAATAAATATGGTTTTTTTGCAATATCTAGTATTTTGTCCCCCCAATTCTCTATAAAATGGGTGACAGCAAACCAATGCATTAATCCATAAGCGCCCAATTGTGCGATAAGTAGGGCATCACCAATTCCGGCATCAACACCCAATGAAATATATTGTGCTGTCGACATTAATACAGGAATGGCTTTAACTGATAATTTAATAAAACCCAATGAACCACTGGCTGCAATTTCTAAATTGGTTTGCGGTTTATAATTAATATTTGCAAGGGTTGTTTTTGGAAGTCCGGGCCATGCAATTGCTTTTATTCTATTAATAATAGTTTTAGGAACATCATAACTAAAGTAGGCATTTAATATGAAATTTGAAGCAATACCGCCAGTAACCAAGACCACTTTTACTATATTTTTCGGCATATTAATCACGTTAGCAACAGGCTCTGCTGAATCAAGATTAGGTTGATAATAAATAACTGATGAAATACCCGCGAGCGGCAAACAAACACAGAGGACTAATCCAACAGAGGTTTTGTTTACTCCACCAGAATTGGCGTTTAATAACGTTTCATAAACCAATTGTTTGAAATATTTTCCTTCTATAAAATCTATGTCGTGATATTCATCGCGTTTTTCCACTAATAAATTATAATTATTTCTAAACATAGCAACCTCTTAATCCTAATTAAAACGATATGGCTCCACTGCATGCGATTTTTTTGAGATAAAATATCAATCAATAATAGAGTCTGTTAACCTATTGAATATTTTGAAGAACATCTAGATATATACTGCGCGCACAGTATCTATGAAACCGAGCGGGTCATGATCCTAAACCATGTACACCACAGATAGTCAGTAAATCGTTTGGTTTTTTCGCGATAAATGACGGCTCATATTTTTGTAATGCTATTTCTGAATTATACCCCCAAGTCACGGCTATTGATTGTATTTTGTTTTTTCTTGCTGCATCAATATCCCGTGTTTCATCCCCAATATAAAAAGCTTGAGATTTATCGATTTTATACGATCTTATGGTTTTGTTTAATAGATGTCTTTTTGTAAAATAATTCGGTTCAGTATGTATAAAATTAAAAAAATGTCTCATATGATGTAACTCAAGCCATTCGCATACATTTTCAACTGAATTTGAAGTTAATATGCCAAGCCTAGACTCAGATTGATACAACTGTTCAATGACATCATACATACCAGGAAATGGCGGAAGGTTTGGTATTTCATCATGTAAATGTTGGCGCATTCTATAGATTAATTTTGGAATTTTATAGATAGGAACATGAAGAAATTTAATCAATTCCTTAGAAGACAGATGGCGAAGTGCCTCAATTTCATCTCTTTTCAAGGTTTTTAATGAAAACTCTTCAGCCAGCAACATGGCTTTTTCTAGCACGCAATTAAAACTATCGACTAAAGTCCCGTCAAAATCAAACAATAAATACATGTGCTATCACCTAAAAAAACCCATCTTAGTGATATTAACTTAAATTTTGGGTTTGAACAAAGCCACATGCAAAAACCTGAGTAATTACCAAAAAATACCCATTGACCTCCCAGCAACACATAGCGTATAATTTTCTCACTTCAACCAATTTAGAGCCATCCAATGTTAAAAGATAAACAAATAAAATCCATTGTATTAGCTACTCAGGCGCTAATTAACAAGAATAGAACAACCGGATCGGACTTATTTCAACTTCCCCTCTTTGGTGCAAATGCGGAGATTGATGCATATTATAAATTATATGATAATTTTATATTACCTTCTAACATACAAAGCACCCCTGGCCTTAATACAACCATTCAAGAACAAAACATACAAAACATACAAAAACTATTCAATGAGATGGTTGTCGTAGATAAAAACCTTCGTTTAGCAATGAGTAACTATTTTCATACTTTTCTGAAAATAGCGATGGCTGCCGGAACCGTCGCGGTCCTTGCCCACTTTACTCCATTAGTACTGACAGGATTTTTATACGTCGGCCTTTGTTCTAAACTAGCAGAAATACAAACAAAAGCAGGGATTATATTGGGTGTTTTAATTGCATTAACGACATTCCCTTTGGTTCTTACATTAATGCCTGCTGTGGCGCTGCTATCAACCGCCCTATTTGCAATCTCATGTCCGATTGCACTGGCACTTGGTTTATCTGATTTAGTCAGTGAGCGTAGCAATAATATCCTGTTTAAAAAGACCGCAACCGAAAAATTAATCAACCGTAATCAGTTTTTCTCAACCGAAATTACAGATGCAGCCCGATTGCCTTTAGAAGCAACCAATGATCCTCTGACTGATGCCGATGATGAGATAACCAGTTCGCTATAAAATTATAATTGCTATTACGACATTGAACAAAAAGAGACTGGCGGTATAATCTATACTGGCGCACCGCGGCCATAAACTGCGGTTTTTTGCCCGCGCGCAGTATAGATACCGAATTCTATTAAAACCAGATGGTTTATATTTTGGAGCAGATCAATGCACCGCCCTAAAATCAGTGGATTATTAAATAATTGTGCCTTATACATCGCCTTACCCATCTTGTTAGAAGGGATCCAGCAACTGGCAGATAAAGAACAGGCTAACACCTTAAGTGATTGGCGTGATAATGCCATTATTGAACATTATATCCGACTGAAAAATATCTTTACAGAACACTATCAACTGGATGCATCGCTCGTTAATTGGCAAAAATTGAATGCTTTTTTAAATTCACATACCTTCTATGCTCAAGAAATTATATTTTCTCCGGTCTTAAGAAACTTTATCGCTGAAATAGCTGAACTGGATCCAACACAAGGTTACCAACAACAAGACCTATGGCAGTTACGCGATATTCAAGACACTAGGGAATCTCCAGGACGATACAATTGCTTGGATCCATCAGAAGCCGCTCCTTTGTTTTACCAACCCTTCGGTATCTCTTTGGAAACCTATGAATTTAATAGCGATGAAAATACATTCCACCAAGTACTGGTCAGGCCATACTCAAAAGGAAATTATCCATTTATAAATCCGCCTACCCTTAAAGCTTATCTAAAAAATGCTCACTATGAGATGCTAATAAACGATGAATTAGATGAAGCAACTGACAGCTATCTTGCTGAAGTAGATACATTAAACCCTCAATTGGCAGCTATTCACGATGGCTTAAGTACCTCTCAACGAGAATATCAAACCAATCGAAACTTAGGCCAATTGATTATTTATGTGAGACGCACCTTCTTGCAACAATTACATAATCCAAATCCTAGACCCCTCGATCCTCAAATGTATGCAAAAGCAGGACGTCGGTTCCATAATGAAACCGTTTCTGGTCAACAAACCTTTGCTATTATTTTACTCTGTATTCTTTATGAAAATAAGGATCCTCAGGCGCAAAACTTCTTGGACCAAATGAAATGGTTAGACGATCAAAATACTGATTCAGCAAAAGAGATGCTCAATGAGCTCGCCAAAGCCATTATTGAATCGGCAGCACAGTTAAACCACGCGAGGGTTCTTCAGATACATCAGACCATTGAAACTTATCAGATAGACATCAGCCAAGCCTTGCTCAAAACAGCGCAACTTGATGAAGTTGCCGATGAGCTGGACGCTGCAATTCAAGAACTGGTTTCAGCAACATCCGAACTCACAACAAATAATGCACTGATCCCTCAGATCATTCAAAACGCCAATGCGCTGTCTAACCCTAACAGAACAAAAGAAGATGTTGAAAGTTTTCAAAAACTACAACAACAAGTTGCTGCTGAGCCGGGGTGGGGTCAAAAAATACTTAACTTAATGTTAGCGGTCTCAGGACTTGCAATGATACTCGTGGCATCACTAGGCATGGCCGGCACCTTGGGTGCAGCAATCACAGTCCCAATGATTGCCTCAGGTGTAACACTAATGGCTACTGGTATTTATACTGCTTATAAAGGGATCTCTTTTTTCAATGAAGATCGAAGGGATCATCAATTAAGCACCGCTAATGCTTCGTCAATATTGACGAGGCACTAACCTCTAGATTTAGGTGCTGCACCACCATCGAACAGAGCCTCTTTATTTTGATTGGCGTGATGAGCGTCACGCGTTTCAAAAAATCTTAATGGCGTTCTTCTCAAGCCAGAAACCTGATTCATTGATGCGCTTAATCCAGTTTCACCCGCTAAGGAAGGGCTATTGATACAAGAGCCGATAACTGTGTTGACATGCCCATCCGCCCTATTAGTAGGCTGCATCAGCTTCCGTAAAAGCTCAGTAGAATGATCCGCACTTGTCACTGTTAAGTAAAAACGAACTGCCGGCAAAAGTTTAGCATTCTTTTGTTGGGCCAACTCAAGCATGTCATTTGAGCTTGGATTTCTGCGTGAAATTTCATTCGCCAAATAGATGGCATTATCAGAAAATTTATTCCCATATTCTAATCGCAAAGGAACTTCATTGAAGTTTTTAGTGTACTCTGCGTACAACATAAAAAGCTCTTCAAGTGACAAATATTGCAAATTTCCAAGCTCAGATACATCACGCATTAATTTTCGAATCAGTTGATCCTCATGAAAAAAACTATTCAAATAAACATGTGTTAAAAATTTCTGATGCCTTATTGCGATTGAGCTGCTATCAAACGCATAACTGGCCAGTTGTTCTAATTGCTGCACTGAGGGCAATAATTTCAGGGTTTCAAAAAGAAATTTTAACAACATCACATTGTAGGAAGAAACCGCCTCATAGAAAAGCGATCGGCCATGAAGTGGGTGAAGACTCCTGATTATTTGGCGCTCTGCATGAAGTAAATAGCGAACAGGAAGGCGCAATTCATTTTCTATAAATGCCAGCATTTCAACTGAACCACTGCGAAGCACTTTTTTGATGATCTGACGCTCCCAGTCCGTTTTAGTATTTTTCGCCGGTCCATTGGTCGGATATAAATTGAATTTTAAAGTATTCAGACAATATTGAACCATGTTCACAGAAAGTGATTCAAAGGCTGTCATTATACTCAAATCCCCTACCCCATCCTTAAAGAGAGCGCCTTGAGAAACAAAATAAGTAACCACATCCAGCCTGGCATTTTTAACAGCAATGTATTGATCTAATTCAGTAATTTTTGCATCATGTTCAATGAGCAGTTTAATTAAAGCCATGGAGCCCGTCAGCACCGCACGGCGTAAAGCAGAAATTGTATGGGCCTCCTTCACGACAGAATTAGCATTGACACCACAGTCTAATAAATAGTTAACAAGATCAAATGCATCATTCCCCGAGGCAATGGCAAGAGCCCCTTGCAAATCACCCTTAATAGCACTTTTATCGAGGTGATTTAGATTATAAAAAGAAATCAAATATTGAATTAAGTCTAATGAATTAGATTGTGCGGCAGCTTGAATCACCGGCAGTTGGTCAATGAATTCATAGTCCCCATGGTCAAGTACTCTAAAACTTCCGAAAGGATTGCCTATTGTCTCGTGAACAACATCCAGTTGAATACTGTCAATTAAACACCGAGCCAGTTCCAAATTACCCAAGGAACAAGCCTGAAAAATAAGTGCTTTAATCGCTTCACGCGAAAAATAAGCCGTGAATATAAAGGGATTGGCCACTATTAGTTTATGAATTTCAGGGCTCTTCGCAATCACTTGAATAGCGCATGATTGACCCCGGCCCGTGATAAAGGCAAGCAGATTATCAATTGAATGCAAAGACATTGGCATCGTATCAATTAAATTTTTTTCCGCATCTCGTTTCAGTTTAAAATGATCCGTCAACATATATACCATTCCTCATCCATAAAAAACAAACTGATTGTCTATCGTTTACAACCGTCATTGCTTGCCAGAATAGTTACCGAGAACCAAAATATATGGGGTTCTTAAACCAATTACAATAGAAAATAATTACTATTTCATTATTTTTTCAGAAATTCTCACCCAAATAGTACAGTATAGATAAGCGCGAAATAGATGACGAAAGCCTTTTGCCATGCCGTCAAGCATATGCAGTTCCATTGATCCTTAAACACCAGTAAGATAAGGATCGCTATCAAAATAAAGTAATACCAATTGTCGGAGTAATCAATGCCATGTGACTATCAAGGGCTTCCCCATCCAGGAATACTGTCTTTAAAACCCTATATCCCAGGAAAATCAGCGGATGAGTTGGCTGAAGAGCAAGGATTAACAGACATCATCAAGCTTGCCAGCAATGAAAACCCACTGGGATGTAGCCCAATGGTTATAACAGCACTATCCAAACTGAGCGCTCAACAAATTTCAACCTATCCTATTGCTGCCAATCACCCTTTACGGAAAAAATTGAGTCTAAAACTAGCCGTTAATAACGACATGCTAATCCTCGGCAATGGCTCTGATACATTAATCCCTTTAATACAAAATTGTTTTGCACTCCATCGTAAAAAACACATCATCACACACGACCATGCTTTTATTGCTTACAGTATTTATGCTAAATCTTTAGGCATACCGGTGGTTACGACGCCATTACTACCGAATTGGCAAGTTGATATCGATGCAATGATTGCAGCCTGCAATGAAAAAACGGCTTGTATTTTTTTAGCAACACCGAATAATCCAACCGGCTTACTGGTCTCACAAACAAACATTGAACGGCTTTTAAAAAACATCCCCGAAACAACCCTTTTGGTCCTCGATGAGGCTTATTATGAGTATGTTCCAGTAGTTGAAAAACTCAAGGCCACGGCCCTACTGGCCACCTATCCTAATCTAGTGATTCTTCGTACATTTTCAAAAGCCTATGGACTCGCGGGGTTACGTTTGGGCTTCGCTATAGCCAATCGCGACATTATTGCCTTATTATATCGTGTATCACCCCCATTTGCTGTCAATGAAGCAGCCCTCATTGCAGCCCATGCGGCTTTAGATGACCCTACATTCATTCAACACACGGTCATGGCTAATGCGACGGGCTTGCAACAATTGCAACAAGGTTTTACAGCATTGGGCCTGAGCTACCTACCCACCACAGCCAATTTTATTTCTGTTGATTTTAAAAAAGATGCCATGCCCCTATATCAAAATTTACTCCAACGAGGGATAATCTTAAGGCCATTATACCCTTATAACATGCCAAATTATTTGCGCGTAACCATTGGAACAGAAGAACAAAACTCACGTTTTCTTGATGCATTAAAAGATGGTCTTTATACATAACACCCCTATTAGAAACTTAAGGAATTAAACCATGAAAAGTGATTTAAGCACCCGACACTGTGAATCTTGTGAAGGGATTGGTGCGGCATTAACTGCTGAACAAATCAAACATCTAATGCCGCAGCTGGCCAAAAGCTGGCAGGTTTCCAATGATCATAAAGCCATTAAACGGTCATTTTCATTCAATAATTTTTACGAAACCATGGCGTTTGTCAACGCACTGGCTTGGATAGCCAATATTGAAAACCACCACCCAGATTTAGAAATTGGCTACAATTATTGCCATGTGCGATTCAATACCCATGCCTTAAAAGGACTGTCTCACAATGATTTTATTTGTGCAGCTAAAACAGACCAATTAATTTCTGATTGACTTCACTTAATGGCAGTGAGGGTGGGTTGGTGGCGCCTACGGCCGCTCATCGATTTCTTTTCGTTGTGTTGGTAGGAAGTCCTTTCTATCCAAGCCCATGACCACAGCCAATGCACCAGCGATATAAATCGATGAGTAGGTCCCCACAATAATCCCAAGCACCAAGGCTAAGGCAAACCCGTGAATTGTTTCTCCGCCGTAAATAAATAAAGCAAGGACAACAAACAAGGTTAAAACAGAAGTCATGATGGTTCTAGATAACGTTTGATTAATAGAGGTATTCATAATTTCAACGGATGTGGATCGGCGAATCTTTATAAAGTTTTCTCTCACCCTATCAAAAACCACAATGGTATCATTCAATGAATACCCAATAACGGCTAGCAAGCCGGCCAATGCTTTCAAATCAAATTCTATACCAAATAAAGAAAAAACACCCAAAATCAAAATGGGATCATGCACAAGCGCTACCGCTGAACTAAAGGCCAAACGATACTCAAAGCGCATGGCAATATAAATCATGGTGGCTAGCAATGAGACCACGATCGCTAAAATGCCCTTGGTTGCTAATTCTTTACCCACCTGAGGCCCCACAAATTCAACCCGTTGTTTGGTCGCGCCCGGGAGCACTTTCATCACTTGATCAACCAATACCATTTGGTCTATATCAGCACGCGGGGCAATGCTAATTAAAACATCTTTAGAGGTCCCGTAGCTGATGACTTGCGCTTCTTTAAAACCAATACCATATAGATTGTCACGAATCGTGTTCAAATCAGCGGCTGTTGGATAGGAAATCTCAATTTGAGTCCCCCCAGTGAAATCCAGCCCCCATTTAAGGCCATTCATAGACAACGCCCCAATGGAAAGCACGAAAATAAATAAGGACATCAAAGCAGCCCACTTGCGGGCGCCCATGAAATCTACATTTGAATTTGGATTAAAAAATTCCATCATACCCTCTTGCTTCAAATACCAATTGATAATTTCTTAACGTTACGCTGACCATAAAACCAATTAACAATGGCTCTTGTATAAGTCACCCCCGTTAACATCGAGGTCAATAACCCTAAGGACAAGGTCACAGCAAATCCCCTCACAGGTCCGGTTCCCACAGAGAACAATACAATAGCCACAATCATCGAAGTAATATTGGCATCGAGAATGGTAGAAAATGCGCGTTCATATCCCGCATAAATGGCCGCCTGTGGTGACAACCCATGTCGCAGCTCCTCGCGGATGCGTTCATATATAAGCACATTGGCATCTACTGCCATCCCCACGGTGAGCACAATACCCGCAATCCCAGGTAAGGTCAGCGTTGCACCAATAATTGATAAGAGCGCACACAGTAAAATTAAATTCAGCACCAAAGCAATATTGGCAACCAATCCAAAAAAACGGTAGTAGATTAACATCAACACCAAAATCAGACCCATACCGACTTCCAAGGAAACAATCCCTCGTCGAATATTTTCCTGACCTAGTGTAGGGCCTACGGTCCGCTCTTCAACAGGATAGATGGCTGCAGGCAATGCCCCTGCACGCAACAATAATGCTAAATTACTGGCTTCCTTGCTATCCACTAGACCTGTAATCTGAAAATTATTACCCAACGCATTTTGAATCACCGGCGCGCTAATAACGCGCTCCTCACGATGACTGATTCGTTTTAATTGACCATCAACAAGCTCTGTATCCGACTTGGTTTCAACAAAAACAATCGCCATGCGCTTGCCAATATTTTCCCGTGTTGTTTTAGTGAAAAATGACTCACCCCCTCCACCGAGTTGAATGAGGACCGCAGGGGTTGCAGTTTGTTGATCAAAACTGGAGGTCGCACTGGTGATAGAGTCGCCACTTAAAACAACCTGGCGCTTTAATAAAATAGGCCGATCTTCCATCACATATAATTTACTACCCATCGGGACTGCACCCGTTTGTTTCGCAATTTGTGCATCGTTTTCTTGATCAACCAGATAAAACTGCAGCGTGGCTGTTCCTCCTAGAATTTGCTTAGCCCGGGCAGCATCTTGGATTCCGGGTAGATCAACGGCCACGCGTGTCGCCCCTTGCTGTTGAACAACGGCCTCTCCCACACCGAGTTCATTCACTCGATTGCGTAAAATCCCCATTGTTTGTTCAATGGTGTTTTGACGCATGGTATTCAATTCAGCTGGGGACAATGCCACAAAAAGACCAACAACATCCTGTGGTTGAGTAAATATAAGGCTGGGCATTTTGTCTTTCAGCTCAACCAATGCCTCGTCCACCGCGGCTTCTGTACGAAAACGGACGCTGATGCCTTTATGATTAATATAACGAATACCAGCGTAACGAATACCCGCCTCCCTCAATTCCTGGCTGATATTTTTAACCATCCCCTCATAGCGACGATTGATAACACTCTCAATATCCACTTCAAGTAAAAAATGCACCCCACCCCGGAGATCTAATCCCTGCTTCATCGGCTCCGCGTGAATGGCGGATAACCAGGCAGGCGTCGATGCAGCTAGATTAAGCGCAACGGTGTATTGATTGCCAAGGCCATTTTTAATAACATCACGCGCTAGCAATTGAATATCGGTGGTAGCAAACCGAATCTCTAAGCGATCATCACTGGGTGTCATCGCTTGATACGTCAGTTTAGCCCCCTCCAACAACCCCTTGACCTGCGTCTCTAACTGTTGTGGGTTAATAGGCAACTGTGATGATATTTGTACAATTGGGTGTTCACTATAGAGATTGGGAATGACATAGACCAAACCAATGGCGACAATCACTAACAACAACAAGTTCTTCCAAAGTGGATATTTATTTTGCATTTTTTCCGTGTTCCCGCAACTGTCTTAAAGCGATTTAAGGGTGCCTTTAGGCAGTACTGCGCTAACAGCACTCCGTTGGATATTGAGTTCCACTCCTTCAGCGACGGATACCTTAATATACTGCTCATCAAGACCAGACACCTTGGCAAGTATGCCACCAGACGTGATGATTTCATCGCCTTTTTGTAATTTTCCAATTAATTCGCGGTGTTCTTTAGCCCGTTTATTTTGTGGCCTAATCAACATAAAATAAAATAAAACAACAATTGAGGCGATCATGACCAAGGAAAACGTTCCATCGGTTTGAGCCCTTTGAACTGCACCTGTTGCAGCTATTGCATCACTGATAAATAAACCCATCACGCTCTCCTAAAATATACAGTTAAATATACTGAGCCACGCAGTATAGCGTGACATGATATCGGTATTTTATTCTGGCGTAAATGAGTTCATCACATTCTTTGCATGGTATACATCATCCAGAAGCGTTAACTTTGTTTAAGGCTGCATGGGAATAATACATATTGTGTTGAACCAAATAACGCTGAGCCAATAACGGAGTATGCTCCAACAAATGGTGCAAATAGGCCCGTGTGAGTTTTTGTTGGCAAACAGGGCACTGACACGTCGAATCGATCACCTCAAACTGATGAGCATGGTCACACGATTTTAATGAAATAATACCCTGACTATGATAAACATCCCCGACACACCCATCGCTTGCAGGAATATTTGATTCAACATACCGCACCCCTTCATCACAAAGTGAGCGCATCAATGAAAGACTAAGAGAGCCCATGATGTAACAGGGGATCCCTCGATATCGATTCAACGCATCCAATAATTCACTAAAGGAACCCATGGCATCATAATCAATATAAACGCCATAAGGCCTTGTGTTATCATCGATTTTTGGTAAATCAGCGATGGATAAAAAAAGAAATATTTTTTCAGGCAGTGCTTGCCAATGGATAGAAGAATTGTCTGAGACCCCTTCCGGCAAGAGAACAACATCCGGCTCAAGGCGTGTCAAAAGCATTAAAATGTCCTGCAAGGTGTAAGCACTCCGACTGCCATCATATTCAGACCGTAATAGATATCGACCCTCTGAATCTCTTTTGGATAAGGCTGCATTCAATACGAGTTTATCTTGCCAACCCACATAGGTAGCTAAATTAGATAATGTCTTTAAGTTCTCAAATCCTGGTTTCATTAGAAGGGCTGACAAATAAAAAGAGGCGGTTTTAATCCCTGTTGCCTGCCAATTTTCACCCGTTAAACAACAGCCTGCGGGGGTAGTCAACACAGGAACCATCGTTAAATTATTTGAGGTCATTTTATCTTCTACCTTAAGAGTAAGCTTGCATCACCATAACTGAAAAAACGATATTTTTCTTCAATCGCCAAACGGTAAAGCGCCATTGCTTGTTCATACCCTATAAAAGCCGAGACTAACATTAATAGCGTTGATTCGGGTAGATGAAAATTAGTAATTAACCCATCACAAATTTGAAATTGATAACCAGGATAGATAAAAATATCCGTTTCACGGCTACAAGCTGTTAATTCTCCCCCCAAAGCTGCACTTTCTAAACATCTAAGGGCTGTGGTTCCAACTGCTATCACAGGCTTTCCAGCAGCGCGCGTTGATTTAACCGCATGGCATAATGCCTCAGTGACCGTAAACCGCTCATGATGCATCTTGTGATCTTTGATATCATCCGTTCGCACAGGCCTAAAGGTCCCTGCCCCCACATGCAAGGTCGAATAGGCGATATTAATCCCCTTATCCCTCAAGCTCGCTAATACCTTCTCATCAAAATGAAGGCCTGCCGTGGGGGCCGCGACGGAGCCTTTATGGGCTGCATAAATGGTTTGATATCGATTTAGATCCAGTGTTTCATCGGTTCTTGTGATGTAGGGTGGAAGGGGGATATGGCCAATTTCATCTAACATCCCATCCACGTCACCATTCAGCTGACATTGATATAAATCATTCTGTTTGCTCACCACTTCAAGGCAAAAGCCTCCTGCCAAATAAATCACGGTACCAGGCTTGGGTGATTTGCTGGCTTTAATGTGAGCTAAAAATGCATCCACACCGGTTGTCCGCTCAACCAATAATTCTACCTTTCCACCACTGGCTTTGTGACCAAACAAACGGGCTGGGATCACTTTACTGTCATTCATCACCAGAAGGGAGCCCGGCTCAATAAAATGACTAATATCGCTAAAACGATGGTGTTGATTCTCACCTGATTTAGAGAGATGGACTAACAAACGGGAATCACTCCGTTGCGCTAAAGGGTATTGTGCGATAAGCGATTCTGGTAATTCAAAATTAAACTCATTTCTTTTCATTCTACAACCCATTATGGAGTTTAGACAAAGCCCCATGCAAAAAGACGCATGGGGCTTTGTCTAAATAATCTATTCTTGATTTAATCATGTCAAATATCCAATTCATCAGAAAGCGCTCGAAATATCAGCGCCTAGCTTGCCAATATTCCACAAGTCTTTTACCATAGGAAAAGTTATAACGACAGTGAATCATGATGGAAAAAACAACAGATAACCAATCAATTATCATTACCCTAGATATTGATGATCTTTTATTCCAAAAACTTCAACAAATTGCTGATCTAGGCTTTAGCGCTGTTGAAATTAACTGCATTGATCAAAGTTTATTAACAAGCACCCTCTACCATTTCCCGATGCTGCGTATTGGTGCTGGCAATATTCTGACAACACAACAATTGGAAGAAAGTTACCAAGCCGGCGCACATTTTGCGACCAGCCCTGGGTTTTTACCTGAAATCGCACAAACGGCCAGCATTTACTCCATTAATTATTTACCCGGTGTTGCCACGCTTTCTGAAGCGATGCAGGCGGCTGCCTTGGGTTGCCAACATGTCAGGCCCTTTCCTGCCAATTTAACCTTTTGCACCCTCTTAAATAAATACCTGCCATTACTCCGACTATATCCTGCAGAAATAGAATGGGATGAAGTCGACCATTTTCTCAATTTACCTTCTGTTGCAAGCGTTAGTGTGATTAATCCAGAAGCGAAACAACTTCAAAGTTTAAGTCCTGCTGTTTTTGCCTGAGCAGTTATTTTCGAGTGCGTATTAAATCAATAAACAGCAAAAAGGCACCGATACAAATTGCACTGTCTGCCAAATTAAAAACAGGCCAATGGTGATGTTTATAATAAACATCAATAAAATCAATGACTGATCCAAAGCAGGCCCTATCGATTAAGTTCCCAATGGCTCCTCCCAAAATCAAGCTTAAAGCCATTAATTGCAAGCGTGCCGTAGACGATAGGCGAAGGATCCAAGTGATTAATACAATACTCATGGTCAAACTAAAACCGATAAAAAACCAGTGATGCCATTGACCTGCCTGGCTCAAAAAACTAAAAGCAGCCCCACTATTATACGCCAGCGTCAAATTGAGCATTGGCATCAATGGCACGGGTTGATAAGGGGTCAAAGCTGAGGCAATAAAATATTTACTGGCCTGATCCATCAAGATAACGAGCAATGATAAAACAAACCAGTGCCATTTTTTCATGCGAAATGCCTCAATTCTTCGTCTCCACTAATATTAACAATACAACGGTGACATAGTTCAGGGTGTTCAGCATGGGCACCCACCGTTTCACAACGATGCCAGCAACGCGCGCATTTGGGATGAGGACTCGCTTTTACACCAATGGCCACACCCAATTCCTCATTGAGCACAGCATCCTTTGTCCGTTCACTCATTGGGCGGACTGTCGCCCTTGACGTGATCAAAATAAAGCGCAACTCATCACCTAACCTTTGCAGCATAGAATACATCTCTGCTTCTGCAAAAAGCGTGACTTCAGCCGCTAAGCCTGAGCCAATCAAACCAGCTTGGCGTTGGAGCTCTAAGGCCTTATTGACCTCATCACGTATCGCCTGAAATTGCAACCAATCATTCATCGAGATTTTTTCAATTTTAGGCCACGCATCATACCATGTCTCAACAAAGAGTGACGTTCCTGGATATCCCGGGATAGCCTGCCAAATTTCTTCTGCTGTAAATGACAAAATAGGCGCCAGCCAACGTGTTAATGCATGAATGATATGGTACATGGCCGTTTGACAAGAGCGCCTGGCATTGCTATTAACAGGCGTGGTATATTGCCTATCTTTAATAATATCAAGATAAAAACTCCCCATATCCACCGCACAAAAATTATGTATTTTTTGATAAATCACATGAAACTGATACTGCTCATAAGCGGTGAGGATCTCCGCTTGCAATTGTTCAGATCGTTGAATAGCCCAACGGTCCAATTCGACCATTTTTTCTTCTGCCACACCATCCCGCTCAAGATCAAAATCAAATAGATTAGACAAAATAAAACGCGATGTATTGCGGATTCGCCGATAGGCATCAGCATTGCGCTTGATAATTTCATCAGAAATACTCACTTCATTACGGTAATCTGTCGAAGCAACCCATAAACGCAAAATATCAGCACCATGTTGGTTAATCAATTTATCAAGCGCTACATAATTTCCCTTGGACTTAGAAAGTTTTTTACCCTCAGCATCCACCGTATAGCCATGAGTCAATACTGTTTTATAAGGCGGTGTTCCATACATCGCCACAGCTGTGGTTAATGAGGAATTAAACCAACCGCGGTGTTGATCAGATCCCTCAAAATAAACATCCGCAGGCATTCCTAGGGCATCGCCTTGTTTCAACACACAAAAATGAGAAACACCCGAATCAAACCACACATCCAAGGTGTGGTTAATTTTTTCATAAAAGGGTGCTTCATCGCCTAAAAATTCGGCAACATCCAAATCAAACCAGGCATCAACACCCGCCTTCTCCATGCGGACTGCAATTTTTTCTATTAATTGAACCGTATCAGGGTGCAATGCGCGCGTTGTTTTATGCACAAACAAAGGCATTGGCGTGTTCCATGCTCTTTGGCGAGAAACGCACCAGTCAGGCCTGGTTTCAACCATATTGCTGATCCGTGCTTTGCCCCAATCCGGCACCCATTTCACCTGACCAATTTGCTCCATGAGTTGTTGACGTAGCCCATTCTTATCCATCGCAATAAACCATTGAGGGGTCGCCCGGAAAATCATGGGGGTTTTATGTCGCCAGCAGTGCGGATAACTATGACAAAGCGATTCCTCATGCAAGAGGGTATGATGTTCCCGCAACACCTCAAGCATTTTATCATTCACCTTTAATACAGAAAGTCCTGCAAACAACAAGACATCGCTTGCATAACACCCATTGGCTAACACAGGATTAATTAAGGGCAACTGATAGACTAGTCCAACTTGATAATCCTCCGGACCATGAGCAGGTGCCGTATGCACACACCCTGTTCCTGAGTCAATCGTCACGTGTTCACCCAACACAATAGGCACTTGTCGATCATAGAACGGATGTTTTAACGCCAGTTTTTCTAAGTGCTGGCCTTTCACTGATCCATGCAATGTAAACTGTGTCACTGCAAAACGGGCCATCACCGTTGCGACTAATTCTGTCGCCACAATATAATAACAATCGGCTGTATCGATCAACGTGTAATCCAGGGCAGGATGCAGACAAACAGCTTCATTGGCTGGCAATGTCCAAGGCGTGGTCGTCCAGATAGGAACAATGACGGGTTTTTGAGTCAAAGTTTTATCAAATTTAGCCAAAAATGAAATAGGGTCCAGGGCATAAAAAGCCACATCGATGGAAGAAGAAGTTTTATCCTCATAATCCACCTCTGCTTCTGCCAGCGCTGATCCACAATCAACACACCAATGAACCGGCTTAAATCCTTGCTGTAAATGGCCATTATGGATGATCATCGCCAAAGCACGAACAATATTCGCCTCATAATGATAATCCATGGTGGCATAGGGATGCTGCCAATCGCCAAATACACCCAACCGTTTAAATTCACCCCGCTGAATATCGATTTGACTCGCTGCATATTCACGACATTTTTGTCTGAACTCACTGGCGCTCACCTTAACGCCAGCCTTACCAACCTTTTTTTCCACATTAAGTTCAACAGGCAAGCCATGACAATCCCAACCTGGCACAAAAGGCGCATCATAACCACTAAAGGATTTGGATTTAATAATGATATCTTTAAGAATTTTATTTAAAGCATGTCCACAATGGAGATGGCCATTCGCATAAGGTGGGCCATCATGCAAAATAAACCGTTCACCCCCCAAACGTGCTGTACGAATGGTCTCATACACACCATTTTTTTCCCATTCATCCAACATTTGTGGTTCACGCATGCCTAAATTGGCTTTCATCGGAAATGAGGTATGGGGTAGGTTCAAGGTATCTTTGTAATCTGTCATGCTTTCTGCCTAAAAAATATTACGCTATTGTATCCATTCCTTTAGGGGTAGCTTTAGGGGAGCTATCCTCAAGGGTTCTCAACATCTCAACCACTGTATTTTTTTCACTGTATTCTTTTGCTGCCGCAATATCGATGTGAATTTGTTGAATTAACAAATCAACGGAAGCAAATTTTATTTCATCACGCAACTGATGTAAAAAATAAATTGTTAAGCACTCGCCATAAAGTGATTCGTTGGTATCAAACAGATGAATTTCAAGCCTATTTTTACCACCATTGATGGTTGGACGACAACCAATATTTGCAACGCCCTTTAACATGGGTTTTCCCAACCGCTTCACGCCCACACAAAAAACCCCGGTCAAAGGCAAATTTAGATGGTGGCGCTTTAAATTTGCAGTGGGAATACCCCATTGCCGACCAAGACCACTTCCCATGACCACACGCCCACAGAGGCTATAAGGTCGACCTAACAACTTAGCAGCCTCTAGAAGACAACCCTTGGCTAATGCGGCTCTGATTTTTGTAGAGCTCACCCGTTGTTCATCGATAAAAAAATCGGGGAAGGTTTGTACAACACAAGATTTTTGTACACCGAGTCGCGCCAATAAAGCCACATCACCTACTCGCCCCTGACCAAAACGAAAATCTTCTCCTACCAATAAATAAGCAACTTTCAATCTTGAAAAAATAAAACGTTCCGCAAATTCAATAGCCTGCATCGATGCCAACTGATTGTCAAACTTCAAACAGTAAACATAATCAACACCGCTTTGACGAAGCAGCTGTAATTTTTCTCGCAAAGTAAATAATCTAGCCGGGGCTTGCTGGCCCTGAAAATATTCGACAGGCTGCGGCTCAAACAGCAGAACAACCATCGGTAACTGCAAGCGCGTGGCTTCTTTACGTAGCAAAGCCAATAGGGCCTGATGCCCCTGATGAACCCCATCAAAATTACCAATCGTCGCGACCGATCCAAGACCGAGTGCTGCAACCTGCTGAAAACCGCGTAATAATTTCATGAGAATAAAAAGCACGCAAAGAACGAGATTATACCGATTAAATCATGAATTGCGAAGGGTGCCGCCAGTATTGCGGAATTTTGTTCTTAATAAATCCTCAATGTTTTTATTATGCGATTCATTTGCTTTTATAGTACACTAACTATTTTCACAACCCTAATGAAGAATCCTGATGCCTTATCCCTACATCAATATAGAAAAAGCATATATATTAATGCACCAGGTGTCCGTTGAACCAAGCCCCATTACCCCAGATTTGATCAATCAATTAAGTGGGTTAGCAGCACAATTTTTGGGCTTAACCCAGGCTAAAGCGCAAGATTTCACAACCGCTTTAAATACACATCTCGGTCCTCATTCCACTTACCGTCAACGTCAATTAATCATTGATACACTCAATGCCATTTATCATCGAGTCATTTGTCTTGAGCTACCACTCAGTGATGACACTAAAAAAGCTATTTTTATAAAACTATCTGAGAATATTACAGAATGCTCTCCAGGATTTCATAACCGAGTTGTTCAAATCCATCGTAGTTTTTATGCACTTCCTCTAAACCTTGATGGACTATTGGCACAAATACGGCTAGATATTGTTGAAAGTACAGCAACCCAAGCGATTGAAAAAGAGATACAAGCGAATGCAGGTCATTATGAACAAGGCCTAGAAGTCCATACCCACAATGCATTTTATACACAAGCCCATCTTCTTGGTTATGGCGTACCGCCATTCAATGCCGCGGATGTTCATAGAGGTTATTTAAGCGCCTCGCAAATCAAAAAAAACCTAGAAATTAGTTTTGATCAACACTATAACGTGCCAGGTATTATTTTTAGATTAATCGAGCTAATCAGAGATAAAGTATCCATAGAGCAGGACTATAAGGGACTTAATCCGCAAGGTTATCTCTCGGGTGAATATGGCCAATGGCTTGAACTACTGAAACATATTTTTTCTGAAGAGGAAAGTCATTATCATTACCTGCTGAGTGAAGACGAAATACTTGATGAGGATGATCAGGTTATCAAGCCTTATACCATCACCGATATCAATTGGACCGAGATTAAAAAAGCTCTTTTTATAAAGCTATTAAAAAACCACTATTTCAATCTATCAGGGCCTGAACAAGCGTGTTTAGCCTGCGTATTCAATCTAGAAAAACTTAATATAGGAGATTTATTAAGCAGTGAGGATCGCAATAAATCGCTTATTAGCAATACCCACGCGTTGCGTTATCTCTTGTCTTTTATGGTAGAGCATTATGAGCCGGACGTATGCTTTCACTTGATTGAATGGTTTGTTTTACAAAGGACTGATGACCCCTCTCACCTTCTACCCATCCTCACTGACATTATCTCTGTGATTGAAAAAAGCGAACACTTATTGCTCATAACGATACTACATTATCAGGAGATGTTATTTCCGTTGGTTGCGCCGCTTTTCAAGATGGACCTTAAAAAAATCGTATCAACCCTTAATCAACAAAACCAATCTGAATTAATATTACTCAAACATATACTAAATAATCTGACTCAGCCCTTACCCATTCAATTCATCGATGTAGGGTTTGTGTTGGCTATTTATCTGGATAATCTGACGTTGATGAAGCAGAACCTTCCCGAAGCTGAATATGTGATACCTATTCTTTGCCAGTTCATGAGGATACTTGAAAAAAACCCTCTTTTGCTGGATTTTGTTAAACAGCATTATAAGGAAGCAATACTACGATATATTCATCCATTATTGTCTCTGAATGTGTCTCTGATTCATACCCATTTAAACCCTAAAAATCAAAACCAAATTGCTTTAATTAAACATGGATTAACGCTTCTAGGTGCGCCTGTGCAATTTAAAGATATCCAAACAGGGCTTTGGGTGGCAGCGCTCATCAAAGATCTCGATTTAATGATTCACCTGTTAGAAGGCTTGGGCGATTTGGCATTTAAACACGGGGGAAATCAGACCCCCCTTCATATTACCCTATCCAATGGAGCCGATGAGCTGTCCGCTCTACTCCTATTCAAGGCCTTAAATTTAACACTAACCCAACAAACGGATTTATTACGCTCACTTCCTAATTTTGTTGATAAAGATACCGTATTGAGCTATACGGCTCGTTGTAATCCAAGCCTTCTCAACAAATTAATAATCAAACTCAAATTAATTGAAAATAAATCCCTGTTGAAAAACATCATTCAAGTCCTATTTAGCCTTGAGAATCAAATTGCTCAAAAGGACCTTGAAACCAATGAACGATTATTAGACTTGATCAAACATGGCATCAGCTTGTTTGATACCGCCTTCTGTAAAGATAAAGCATCGGAATTTATGTTAGCTATTTATAGAGAAAACGCCGACCTAGTGAATCACTTATTGAATGAAGGCCTTTCGATGAGTGGCATGAAATTATCCACTTATAAAAAAGCGCTAGACCTTGCAATCTCTAAAAACATCCCTGATTTAATGGTGAATGTCCTGTTTGAGGCATTAAAATTATGCCCTGCCGAACAAAGTAACCTATTGGAAAATATGCATAATTTTATCCATAATGATGAAATTTTAATCTATTCAATGCGTTGTGAATCGGATATTTTTCAAAAATTAATAATAAAAATCTTAGCCGCTCCAATAGAGACTCTGTCAAACAATATCAATCAACTGTCAAGAATCGATACTGTCCAATTGATCGATGCCTTAGGACGTGAACAATTACTGTATCTTCTCGAATGCGCTGCGAAAATAACGATACGGATATCTCCAAACTTATTTAAGTTAGCGGTTAATTTAAACGCCCTCTCATTGATACAATCCATCAATGTAGAAGTAATGACAGCGAGAAACTTCCCTAATGAGAACAATGCGCTTGATATAGCAATCCTTAATCAGTCTCATGAGTTGGTTGTCCTGCTTTTAATAAAAGCACTAAAACTCGATGAAAAATTACAAACTGAATTTATAAATCACCAATGTCAAACGACCGCCCACTGTGGTGTATTAATGGCCACGTCACATGCTAGGCCTGATCTTTTCAATCCATTGGTTGATAAGCTTAAAGAAAAGATCCATGAAACCTTATTGCAAGATTGTATTATAGAGCTCTTATCAAAGAGCGACTTCAATCGATTGATAGCAATAACAAAAAATAAACCCTTGTCTCAATTAATTGAGCATGCCTTTAGTCAATGGAGATTCAATGAGGTGACAAACCTTTCTGCCTATAGGATCTTCCAGTTTGCTGTACTAAACAAGGCAGACAAATTAATACCCCGCTTGCTTGATCATGCGATGCTTGGTGCATTTGGAGCCAGCATCCTAGCTGCTAGAGAAAATATACTTAAATTTGCAATGCAATATGGCTCCAATGACTTGGTTAATTCAATTATTTCAAAAGCACTATTCCTTAATGATACAGAACAAAAATACTTATTGAGTCATATCCGACGGAGTGATTCCACAAATCAAGAAGACTTGTTGAGTTATTCCAGTGTATTAATCTATACCGCTCAGTGTATACCTGAGCTTTTCAACCAATTAATGATGAAACTCATCAACCTTCAAGATACATTTTTGTTAAATGAAGAATATGTTGTCGCACACAATCAAGCCGTGCGAAAAGCATGGGAATTGGCTATCATGTATGGCAGCGGTGAGACAGTAAATGCTTTATGGACTGCATCAACCCCCTCATTGTCTCACAACATACAGGATTCATTGACTTTAAAACTAGCCATTCAATATGGCAATATAGAAGCCATCACCGCTTTACTCCAGATAGATCCAAACAGGCTAGAAACGGTGGATATTCTCGCGCTAATGTCTCATAAAAAAATAAAAAATCACACTGTTTTCATCCGGTGGATCCTTGAACTTGCCGTGACACAATTATCGAGTAAAAAAT
>CANJHO010000038.1 GCA_947474165.1 Legionellaceae bacterium | reverse complement strand
TCTTACCCGGTGGATCTGGTCGATTTTTCATGAGGCATGGGTTGGATGACGATAAAAGGCAGGTAGGCGTGGTTCATTGAGACTTGGTTTTGGCTGTTTTTTGATCACGGTATTTTCAGAAATTAGGGAATAGGGGCTTTATAACACCTATACCCTATGGTGCACTGGTTTAGAACAACATCAACTACAACGGGCTTATCGTTCAATGGTGCTCCTACCCCAACAGCTTCATTTTCAATACAATGTTTTTACATTTAGCCTACCGCCAGGGACTTATGCAACCACTGTGTTACGTGAGTTATTGATGCTTATTTAGTCACCCCACACTGGTCTATGTTATCAAATGTGGTATTAACCACGCTGGATAAAGTTTTTGATTTATTGTTTTTTAAATCGATCCTCGGAAGTTTCATCCTCACGGAGTCCCTCAGCAGCATTAGCCGTCCTCTCTTTAGTCTGCCCTTCTTCTCGAAGGGCTTTTGTAGTGGCTTTGGCCTTATTCAATGTATCGCGTTTAGCATCATTATTTGGAGGTGGGTTTATGTTGGATGTCAACGCAGGGGGCGCATTAATGCTGGGATTATCAGTTTCAGCAGGTGAAATAAGCGCTGCTGCAATGGGTGGATTGGTATGTACACCCCTCATGGCTTGTAATATCTCTTTGGCAGTCTGATTAGATGCTGCTGGCTGTTGTGAATTTAATTGCCCCAATATCGTATTAAATCTCTTGGCGGAGTTTTCCTCTATACCAATCCCAAAAATACGAAGTGGAGCATCCATTGCCTTAATGAGAGCTTTTGTTTCAGGTGTACTTTGTTCTGAAATCTTATGTCGTTGCTCCATTGGAATTTGACTTAATTTTTCTTGAATATTCTGCGCCTTGTTTTTCATACCGTCTAAAAATACAACAGCATTCTTTCTGTGGTCTTCAATGATGACATTTATTGCAGTGACACTGTTTTTATGGCGTTGTAGATTGGTCTGAATCTCTTCAAGCGCTTCTAAACTCTTGGCTGCCTGTATTCTTTCGCTTTGAGATCGATGAAAAGCATCCCTGTGCTTGTCAGGCACATCTTTGCTCACATCTATCACCTCGTTAAGATAACCCACAGCTTTGCTGCGTTCTGCTGATAGTGCATGGGATAAATAAAGGTCTTGGGCTGTATGACCATTATTGTTAGTAATGTCTAAAAATGAGTTTGCTTTTGGATCGTTGACCATTTTGCTCAGCATTGTATCACAGCGCCACTTGGTTGGTTGATTGGCTGGTATATCTGCTGCTATGTGTGCGGGTGTATTCCCCTCTGCATTACGTGTGCTCCATAATGAATCAGCTTTTGGATTAGTTAAAAGAACAGTTGGGTCATAGCCTTTTTGCAAGGCTAAATGCAAAGGCGTATCCCCTAACTTGTTAGTCACACTTAAAAATATATCAGTTCCTGGTAGATATTTAGTTGGTGGAATATTTGAAAGTGCAAATATCATTTGCCTTTCCTTGAGGACATCCCTTGCTTCGTCTAATTTTGGACAGGGCATGCTACTTACCTCGTATATTTTATTCTCATCTTCTCCAAAAAAAGGGATGGCATCTTTAGCAACTTGTGAGGCATCTTGTTTACATTGTTTGTGTGAATGTACAGGATCAGCATGCATTACCGACCCAAAGGAAGCATGAGAATGTATCGCTATGTAATTGGATAAAAGCAGATGAGAAATGGGTTGACTGGTTGCAGCAGGCTCTTTTTTTACCAGCGCCTCAATATTAAACGCCGCAACCCCAAAGAGATGATCGAGGCAAATATCCACGGTTGTTAGGAATGAATCTCCACCTGGAGTTTTGCAAGGTACCACATTATTAAACGTCAATGAATGAAGCGCGTCATTAACATTGATTTGAGGTAAAGAGGCTGATTCAGTTCTTGCATCGAATACCGGCAAAGGAACAACGAGACCACTAGCATTTGCCTCTTCATAACCGTAATCTATCGGTGAAGTATGATTTTTGACGAGAAAACTACAGGATGGTGGCTTTCCAGAAGCGATGTGAGGCGTCACATTCATTACTCGATTGTCAGGCGTTTTTACGGCAAAAGAGCCAAGAGCCAGATGGATGCCGGGAGGAAGAGAGCTTGCTTGTCTTGCTATTTCATCCTGTAGCTTTTCAAATTCTGATAATGTCAGGGGTTCCTGCGTGTAGAAATAAAACTCATTTGTACTTAATCTAGTAATATAATTAGGATCTACCTCCTCGGTACCTACTACTTTGTTATTTGCTAGATGAGTTGTGTGAGCTAGATCCATTAACTTGCTAACGCCACTGAGCAACCGATCATGCATTCGCAGGCGATGATCTGCTGTCATCGGCAGATATTGCTGACCTTTACGGGGTGCTTCGCCAATTGGATAATGATCCAATAGTGTACATACCACAGCAATATCTTTAATCTTAGGCATGTAATCACTTGCTCCTCTCTTGCTATATTATCAAGTGGATAGCGATCTTAAATTTTAAGGCTTACTATAAGAGTATAGTTGATAAAGTAATTTTTGGTTTTCACGCGTCTTTGCGTATCGGAGCATCGATTGTGCCAGTGCAAGATTATCTAGCGGTTGAACAGAATGAGTGTTATTTTTTATTTAAAATGCGCTCTATTCATCTGATCTCAGGCCGTTAGTCAGAGGAGGCGGAGTATTGAGAATTATCAAAATTTTCCACTTCATAACGACCTGTAATCGGATAGATAGAGCATTTATTAATGCATTTTTTGTCGATTGTGTTAATTTTGTATGTTTGACGCAGAGGCATATAAAACCGGTAATTTATTAATTTTAACATTCCTTCCCTGTTCGTGTACTTAATGCCCGTTCCTCAATTTCAGCCATTTGGCCCACATCATATATTTTATTGCCATGAAACAAGATATCAAGATTAGGGAATTCTTTTTTAAGAGTAAAGATGGAAATTGCACCATCGACGCCTATTGAATTGAATTGAATATTAAGCCCGGTCATTTTATGAAAATCATGTAAATATTCAGTTAAAATAATTGCGCCTATGTCACTCAAGTTGTTGCCATTTAAATTTATCACTGTAACATTTGATTGAAATGGTTCGACTTTTTGCATTATTTCTCGAATTTCCTCATCATTTATCTTCAAGTTTGATAAATCAACTACAGTTGACTTTGCAGAAGCATCCACTCTATTTTGCACTTCAGGTCTCATCATTCCTCCAAAGAAATAGTATTGGTTTCATTATAGTACGCAATTGTGGTATTAACTAAAGCTGATTGCGTTTTTTTATTTATTATTTTTGCAATCGACTCTCGGAACAACCTGGCAGGTTTCTAGGTTTTTCGGGTCGGGGTCTGAGCGATCCCATCACGCACTGGTTGGGCTTTTGAAAGGGCGCCAAACTATACTGCGCGCCGCCAAAAAACCGCAGTTTATGGCCGCGCGCAGTATAACAGGCATCCCTGTGTTTTTTAAACGGGCTCACAATTTAAGCGGGAATCGCTGGTGTCTGACTCACTTGTTTGTATGATGTTGGCCACGGGAGATTGCGTATTCACAAGAGAATCAAAAAAGCCGCACAATGGTTTGGCTTTTTCTCTGACAATATGCCCTTTACTCTCGTCCGACACTACTTTTACTATCCATAGCACAGCCAATGTTGTAAATCCCAACAAAAAAGGTGTGCCAAATAATGCCGCAAATGCTAAATTGATAAATACTGCCATTAATATCGCAGTTGTAATTCCCGTTGCGCATAATAAGCTTGCACCAGTGATGTGTGCAGCGCCTCTGGCGATCTCCTTAAGATACTCGCGTTTTTTTGATTTTTTGTGAAAAAGATCTATGTCAAATATAACCTGATTCAAATTTGCAATCGTTCCATTTTCATTTAATTGTCCATTAGAATTGACTTGTTCTAAGTTTAAAGCTGATTCATAAGCATACTCATAACCAAAGTCACCTTCTTTTACTTGTTCAAGCAATGCCGTTTTATATTGATTAAGCTGAGAAACAAGATGGTCGCGTTGATTGGCTGCTAATTTCATTAAAAATGAATCTTGCTTTAAGATTTCCGTAAATATTTCGTTGATCCTTCTACTCATATCATCTGCACTAATATTTGGCATGTTGTTTTCCACTGATTAACTAATAAGGCGTAATTCTACATAATGAACATTAACAATTTATTAAGAGATCATAAAGGCTGGAGTTTGTACAAACCACGATCTAATACGAGCCCGAGCCTTATCATTACCCACAGTTTATTAGATCGTGATTGATATATCGCGCTTTTTTAACCGAGATCTAATCAGCCGCGGAGTGTCGGGGGCCTGTCATGGTAGTTCGCATTGTCCGTGCTCACTGCGTTCCGCGCGGAAAATACAAACCACCACGCCACCCCTCCAGTTAGTTTGTTATCCAGACTAGCGCTTGATCAATCTATTTGGAGGGGTGGCGTGGTGGTCTTTGTTTTTCACGCGGAGCTTGCGAGCATGTAAAACGAAGACTACCATGACAGGCCCCCGACACGCCGTGGCTGATTAGGACTTGGCGGTATGTGGGTAATGATAAGGCTCGGGCTCGGGCTCGCCCACGGGCTCGTATTAGATCGTGGTTTGTCCAAACTCCAGTGAACAACAATAGATAACTGATCAAGAGCCCCTCATCCGCACAGAATGCCCCTCTCATCGTGTCCGATGAGAGGGGCATTCTGTTGAAGTTATTGAGAAGCGCTGCGAAAAAATCCTAACCTTGAGTCGCCTTTGCACGCGCTTCTACTAGCGCCAATGCATGCGCCAAGCGATGAATGACACGTGGCTTTCCTAATAAGGTCAACGTCATATCAATTGCTGGTGACATGCTGCTGCCAGTAACCGCAACGCGCAAGGGTTGTGCAATCTTAGACATATTGATGTCAAACTCAGCGCTCACATCATTAATACACTGTTGTAACACATCAGACTGCCATATTTCGATTTGACAGAGTCGTTCATAAAGGGCTGTTAGCGGCGCAAAAATCACTGGACGCAAATGTTTTTTTACAGCCTCGTCATCATATTCAATCGTATCTTTGTAAAAATATTGACTCTTTTCACATATTTCAGCCAAAGTTCGGCAGCGCTCTGCTTGAACTTTAACTAAATCAACCAATTCAGGCCCCTTTGAAACATCAATGCCCTCGGCTGTAAAATGGCATGCCAACGCTTCAGCGACACTTTCAGGAGAATCTGATTTTTGATAATGCTGATTTAACCAATATAATTTATCGTAATTAAAACTGGATACCCCTCGGCTGATATGGCTCAAATCAAAACTTGCGATCATCTCTTCAAGACTAAAAATCTCCTGATCACCATGTGACCATCCTAGGCGAACCAGATAATTTAATAACGCATGGGGTAAAAAACCCATTGTTTTAAATTCCATCACACTCACTGCCCCATGACGCTTGGACAGACGCTTCCCATCATCACCCAAAATCATCGGCAAATGCGCAAACACAGGAATGGGTGCGCCTAAGGCATTAAATAAGTTAATTTGCCTGGGTGTATTGTTGATGTGATCATCCCCGCGAATCACATGGGTGATGCCCATGTCCCAATCATCAATCACCACTGCAAAATTGTAGGTGGGGTTTCCATCTGAACGAACGATAATGAGATCATCGAGTTCAGCATTATCCACATGAATGTCTCCATAAACCTGGTCATGAAAAGAAACACTACTGGTCAATGGATTTTTAAAACGCACCACAAAAGGTGTATCGCCTGCCGGCAATTTTTTATCGCGACAATGGCCATCATAACGTGGTTTTTCTTTGGCAAGCCGTTGCGTCTCACGCAAGGTTTCCAAGCGCTCTTGGCTACAATAACAGCGATAGGCCTTGCCCTCATCTAACAATTGTTGTGCCATATTTAAATAACGTGGATATCGGTCACTTTGATAAAAAGGCCCCTCATCACAATCCAAACCCAACCAATGCATCCCTTCCAAAATCGCCTGAACCGATTCATGCGTTGAACGCTCCCTATCGGTATCCTCAATGCGTAAAATAAATTCACCTTGGTTTCGTTTGGCATATAACCAGGAAAACAAAGCGGTGCGGACACCACCCACATGTAAAAATCCAGTGGGGCTTGGTGCAAAACGTGTTCGGACAACCATTGGGGACTCCGTTGTAATCAAAAAAATCAAGTCGCGACAGCAACTCAATATGGAGTTCATTTTTCAAACAAAGGTTGGACTTTAGGTTATTAGGTTAATTATAAAACATGCCATGCGCATCCATGCGGCTCTTGAAAGCCATCCATGGCTTTCAAAGGTTTTATAATTAACCTAATAACCTAAAGTCCAACCTTTGTTTGAAAAATGAACTCCATATTGAGAATTATTGAAGTCGCGAAAAAGCCAAGATCTTCAGGTAGAATCGGTATATAATAGCCGACTTTACAGCCAAGGCAAAGTACTGACGTGAAGGCGTTCACATGAAAAGCTTCGGAATTAAATTTCAACTAAGAATCACCACATTACTCCCAGTATTACTTGTCGCCCTCTTGTTTTCGTTATTTTACAATGGCCAATTTAGCCGTGATTTAAAACAACAGCTGTCTCATCTGGGCAAGGCCTACATCCACCAATTATTGCCTGCAGCACAATTGGCCATGTTGCGAGACGACAATCGCACATTGCAAGGACTTATTGATGCCTCTACCGTCAATCCGGATGTGCAAGCCTTGGCTTTTTATAATGCCAAGGGACAATTACTCGCTTATCGAGGCGGCAAACACTACCTCAATACCCCCTTCAGGCCCCCAGAATTCACAGGCGATTACATCGAAAGCCGACAAATTAATCCCTATACCATCAACTTCATCGCCCCCATCACGCTACCTAAATTTAATTTATATTCAACACCCCCTTTTGCTCTCCCCTCAAGCCCGATTGCATTCCAAGCCGATGATGTTCTAGGATGGCTCTCAATCAATATCGACACAAAATCAATACTCATTCAACGCTACCAAATGTATATTGTCACAATTTTTATTACCCTCATCGGGTTGTTAATGAGTTTAAGCATCCACTATTTTCTATCCAAACGAATTTATTTACCCATAGCGCGTCTCAGGCGCAGCATGAAGCAAATTTTACGCAATGAATTTGAAACCCAAATCAAAACAACCAGCAGCGGTGAAATAGGCATTATTGAGCAAGGTTGTGTTCGCTTACAAAAACAATATTTAAATACCATTGATGAGTTAAATCAGCACATTGAAGTGGCAACGGCCGATCTACAACAAAGTCTTGAACTACTTGAAGAAAAAAATATCCAGTTATCAATGGATAAAAAGAAAACGGAAGAAAAAGCCCGCCAAAAATCTGAACTCATTGCCAATATGAGTCATGAAATCCGCACGCCCATGAATGGGGTCATCGGTTTCACCAACGTGTTATTAGAAAGCAAATTAGATCCCCTGCAACTGGATTATGTAAAAACCATTCAATCTTCCGCCGCTGATTTATTGGCCATTATTAATGACATTCTCGATTATTCAAAAATAGATGCTGGAAAACTTAAATTAGATTGTATCCCCTTAAATATTCGCGCTTGCATTGATGAAGTACTCACCTTAGCGGCCCCCTTGGCACGTAAAAAAGGCATCGACTTAATTCCTGCAACCAATATTAACGTCCCCAAAACAATGTTAGGCGATCCGCTGCGACTCAAACAAATCATAACCAACCTTGTGAGTAATGCCTTGAAGTTTACCGAACAAGGTTATGTGCTAATCCGCACTGAAATTGAAAATGAAACCGACAAGGATTATGCCATTTCATTATCTGTCACCGACACGGGCATTGGAATTTCCTCAGCCGATCAAACCACTTTGTTTACGGCATTTAATCAAGCAGACACGACGATCACTAGGCGCTATGGCGGGACAGGATTAGGCTTGGTCATTTGTAAAAAATTAGCAGAACAAATGCAAGGACGTATTTCAATTGAAAGTGAAATCCACAGAGGATCGACCTTTTCAATTCATATCAGGTTAGAAAAATTGGCCGCTTATGAGGTCGAAAAACGTCAAATTCATCGCTTCGCCAACCTCAATGTCATTTGTTTTGATGATAATCCGCTCCATTTAGAGGCCATTTGTAATGGCTTAGGCTATTGGGGCATTCATTGCGTTCGGGTGGATGCCTTCAACAAACTTGAATCTGCTTTTCAAAAACACAGCCACTTTCACCTGGCCTTTGTGAACGTCAATCAAGGTTGTGAGCAGCAGGTTGCAAACGTTTTAAAACAACAAACCTTGCCCTGTGTGCTGGTTTCAAAATGGCTGATTCAAGATTATCAAGCATTGGGTGCACAAGGCTTTTTATTTAAACCACCGAATATGCAAAAATTACACGAAACCATTGAGTCCTTGCTCAATAAAGTCACCTTAACTAAAACCAGTCATCATGAGCTTGACAGCTTACGCTTAAAATTACGATTAAAATCTCCCTCCATATTGGTGGCTGAAGATAATCCTGTTAATCGACTCCTGTTAACCTCCATATTGGGAAAATATGCCACGGTAGAAACCGTCGATGATGGTGATCAAGCCGTCGCCATTTGTAACCAAAAATATTTTAATGCGATTTTATTGGACCTACAAATGCCCCACCTCAATGGCTTGGATGCAGCCGCCATGATACGCAAACAATCGCTGCTCAATCAGCATACCCCTATTATTTTAATCAGTGCCAATAGTTGTGATTTGAGTAAAGACAATCTCCCAAAAGCCGGGATTGAACTGTGCTTGCAAAAACCGATTGATGAAGAAAGTTTAATTCGCCATCTACTGAACCTTATTGGCAAATCAAAAACAGCGATTATCAATTGGCCTTCATGCATACAAAAAGTATCAGGCAATCAAGCGTTGGCAACAGAATTTCTAGCACGCTTTGTTGAAGAATTACAACTTAACCGTGTAGAATTTCTTGATCTGATGCAGGCCAATGATGTACAAGGACTAGAACGCGCCGCCCACAAATTACTTGGTGCCTGTTATTTTTGTGGCGTGCCCACACTGCAAAATCATGTCGCCCACCTTGAACGTTTAACTAAAAAAGCCCATCAACCTGATGATTTAACAGCGGCTTTTGCAGAACTCATCCAAAGCATTGATGCGGTTATTAAGGAATATGGGGCAAGTTATCGCACCCATATGGTGGTATGAATGAATTTATTTAGGAGAAATCATGTCAGTAAAAAATGCAATTTATGCTCAATCAGGCGGTGTTACCGCCGTCATTAATGCCTCTGCTTGTGGGCTCATTCAAACCGCGCGCCAGCACCCCAAACAAATTGGCAAAATCTTTGCTGCTAAAAATGGCATTATCGGCGCATTGCATGAAGAACTGATTGATACCTCATTGGAGTCTGATGAAACCATTGCTAAATTACTCCACACCCCCTCCGGCGCTTTTGGTTCTTGTCGTTATAAATTAAAAGACAATGTGGCTGAATTTGATCGCCTGATAGAGGTGTTTAAAGCACACAATGTGGGCTATTTTTTTTATAATGGGGGCGGCGACTCACAAGATACAGCCAATAAAGTAGCCAAAATGAGTGCAGCGGCAGGCTATCCTGTCACTTGTATTGGCATCCCAAAAACGGTGGACAATGATTTACCCTTCACCGACACGTGCCCTGGTTTTGGATCTGTTGCGAAATATATTGCCATTTCAACCTTAGAAGCAGGCTTTGATGTGGCCTCAATGGCCGCCTCATCAACAAAGGTCTTTATTCTAGAAGTCATGGGTCGACATGCCGGCTGGATAGCCGCCAGCGGTGGGCTTGCCAGTCGTGAAAAAAATGAGCCCCCACACATCATTCTATTTCCTGAGGTCCCATTTGAGCCTAAACAATTCCTGAAACGCGTGGATGAATGGGTTCAATCCGTTGGGTATTGTGTTGTGGTGGTTTCTGAAGGGATCCGAAACGAACAAGGTCAATTTTTAAGTGATGCAGGATTACGGGATGCCTTTGGTCATGCCCAATTGGGCGGTGTTGCCCCTATTTTAGCCCAATTGATAAAAAATGAATTAAATTATAAATACCACTGGGCCGTTGCTGATTATTTGCAACGATCAGCGCGCCATATTGCCTCTGCAGTAGACGTTGAGCAGGCCTATGCACTGGGTAAAGCGGCCGTTGAATTGGCACTTCAGGGCTTTAATGCCATCATGCCCATCATCGTGCGTGAACAAGATGAACCTTATCGCTGGTCCATCAGCCACGTACCGCTTGCCGATGTAGCCAACCAAGAGCGCGCCATGCCCAAAGAATTTATCAGCCCCGATGGCATGGGCATTACCGAGGCTTGTCGGCGCTATTTAACACCGTTAATCTTAGGCGAGGCCTACCCGCCTTATCAGCAAGGGTTACCAGACTATGTTCGGCTTAACAATAGGCTGGTTGCTAAACAACTTGAGCCGATGCTAAGCCTATCCTAAGGATCGCGAGCGATCCTTAGGCGTCGTTCGGTCTACAATTTGCGGGACGGTGTTTAGGCAATACGGTACCTCCCGTACAATCCCAGGTTATTTCACCATTGCTCGTAAATTTAGGGACAAAGGTAAGCGTGCCGCCGCCAGCAAGAGGGGCGTAGGTAATTGTAATGACGCCTTGCGCACCAATGGCAATGTTATTCACATTGTTGGTCGGATCAGGGCTTTGATAGCCTGTGTCAACTTGCCTTGTGGGTAAGGCATTGTTGGTCAATGTTGTCTCAGAAACGGCCAATTTTGCTGATGATGCCATTTCTATTCCCTCAATGACTCGAGCTCTCACGGTATAGTCTTGATATGCTGGAATGGCAATTGCTGCAAGAATACCGATAATCGCAACCACAATCATTAATTCAATCAGTGTAAATCCTTTCTGTTTCATTCTATTCTCCTCAACGAAATCATAACGCCCCTGGCCTGTACAACTGTTTTTTCATGATGCATTATTTGAGAGATTAAAGCCAGATCTCCTCTTGGCACACAGAAATTCTGGCTATTCATTTGCTTAATGGAAAATTCCAGACTATCTTTAATAGCCGAGGCAGAAAGAAAACGTTGGCCTGCCTTTCATAACCGTTAAATAAACCGAAGGAGAAGTGAAGATGAAAACACAAAAAAAGACATTCAATATTATATTGATGGGAACTATATTAACGTTCGCTATTCTTGGTGCGAATACGGCTGTTGCGAGTTGCGATCAGCCTGGATGCAAGAATTGCGTCAGTGAATGTAATAACATGAAGGAATGCGAAAAAGCTTGCGCCAAGACATATAATTGTAAAGCCGGATGTAATATATAAAACAGTCGCGTTAAAATTGATAACACGATAGGGGGGGGCCGAATGACTGTATACCCATCTTGCCCTCCACACCATGGCGATGACATTAAAATAGGTATACAATATTCACAACTATTTAAATCACTATCGGCCACCCATCGATGTCACGTCAACAACGAATACATGATGCATTATCTGAAACATTAAAACCAGATTGCCTCTTGATAGAAAATGAATCATCACATCATCAAGTGCCAACGGGTTCTGAAACACATTTTAAAGTGATCGTCGTTACGGCGGAATTTAACGATCGACGTCCCATAGCCCGTCACAGGTTAATCAACACCTTATTAGCCCAAGAATTTAATTCAGGTTTACATGCCTTAAGCTTGCATCTTTATACACCAATCGAATGGCAACAAAAAAATGGCCAAGCACCCAGTTCTCCTGCTTGTCGACAAGCTAAAAAATCTCGGCATTAAAATGAGGGAAGTTATTCGGAAAGCCAATAAATGCTTTCCATGCTGTCTGCTTATCCGATATAATGTCCAGCTTTTTACCTGAAAAGGTTCTGTGCCCATGAAACCGTGGTCTTCTCAAAAAATTTCGGTACTGGCTCTCGTCTTGCTGATTACAGGGGCTATTGATAGCATCCGTAATTTACCTGCTACTGCTTTGTTTGGCTCATCCCTTATTTTTTTCTTTATTTTTTCAGCCATTGTTTTTCTCATTCCTGTGGCATTGGTGTCTGCTGAGTTATCATCGACCTGGTCTGAAGAAGAGGGAGGCATCTATAGCTGGGTTCGCCATGCCTTTGGCGATAACATCGCTTTTTTTACCATCTGGTTACAGTGGATTAATACCATTGTTTGGTATCCCGTGATTCTTTCCTTCATCGCAGGCACACTAGCCTATTTAATCGATCCTGCACTGGCACAAAATAAATTTTATCTGATTGCTGTTATCCTCACTGTGTTCTGGTCATTAACCCTCTTGGGGCTATCAGGACTCAGGGCCTCTGCAGCCTTTGCAAGTTTTTGTGCAATTGTCGGCATGATTATACCCATGGCGATTATCATTGTTCTCGCTATCATTTGGCTTATTAAAGGCAACCCCATTGCCATCGATTTAAGCCTTCACAGTTTGCTTCCCCATTGGAAAGACTCGCAATCCTGGGTTTCCTTAACCGCCATCATGACCTCATTTCTTGGGATGGAATTGGCGGCCGTGCATGTGCGTAATGTACATGATCCGCAACACAATTTTCCCCGTGCCATGGGATTTTCCGTGGTTTTAATTTTAAGTACCATGATCCTTGGATCCTTGGCCATCGCCTTTGTTCTGCCTCAAAAGAAAATTAGCTTGGTCTATGGGGTCATGCAGGCTTTCACCAATTTTTTTGAAGCCTATCATTTACAAGCCTTAATGCCTATCATGGTCATTTTATTGCTACTGGGCAGCTTAGGGAGCATGGTCAACTGGATTATTTCTCCTGCCAAAGGGTTACTGCTGGCCGCTGATAATGGTTTTTTGCCGCATTGGCTTTACCGCCTTAACCAGCGTGGCATTGCCTCACGCATTTTATTGCTACAAGCATTCCTCGTCACACTCCTTTGTAGTGGATTTTTGCTGTTTCCTTCTGTTAATGCCATCTATTGGCTCTTTACAGATTTAAGTACTGAATTGTATATGATGATGTATGTCGTCATGTTCATTGCAGCCATTCATTTAAAAAGCAAATTTTCCAATTTAAAACGGCCTTTTGCCATTCCTGGGGGACTATACGGTTATTACTTTAGCTGTTTATTAGGATTAGCAGGTTGTGGGATTACGTTGGTGGTGGGCTTTTTTCCACCAGAAAACAGCATTGATGTGGGCGGTACCAATCACTTTCGTCTTATTTTCGGAAGTGGGATAATCCTCATGCTGGTCCCCGCTGCATTACTTTATTGTCGTAAAAACTTCATTCAATCACGTTTAAAGAGAGGGATATCAACATGAATTATGCACAACAACATATCAATGAAGCCATCAATATTTTACAACAAATTGATATTGCATCCATTGAAAAAATGGCTGACCTTATCCAATCGGTGAAACACAATCATGCTCGTATTTTCTTTTTAGGTGTCGGCGGAAGTGCCGGTAATTGTTCCCATGCCGTGAATGATTTTCGAAAAATTGTGGGCATTGAAGCCTATGCTCCCACCGACAATGTTTCAGAATTAACCGCGCGCACCAATGATGAAGGTTGGGCTACGATTTTTGTTGAATGGCTAAAAATTAGCAAACTCAACGCCAACGATCTTATTTTTGTATTGTCTGTCGGAGGCGGTAGTTTAGATAAAAACATTAGCCCCAACCTCGTATTGGCCCTTCAGCATGCGAAAACAGTCGGTGCTAAAATCACAGGCATTGTGGGTCGAGATGGGGGCTACACTGCCACCGTTGCCGATGCCTGCGTGGTGATCCCAACTGTCAATATTGAAACCATTACCCCCCATGCTGAAGCATTTCAAGCGGTGGTATGGCACCTGTTGGTCTCTCATCCTAAATTAAAAGCCCGTCAAACCAAATGGGAGTCGACCGTTGCTATTGCCTAAGACACGCCGTCGGGCTGTTTTTTTAGACAGGGATGGGGTGATTAACCGCGCACTGGTTGTGAATGGTAAACCCTATCCGCCAGCGAATCTGGAAACCATGGAAATTCTGCCGGGCGTACCTGAGGCACTTAGCGCCTTATCGAAGGCAGGATTTCTATTGATTGTGATTACCAACCAACCCGATGTGGCACGCGGAACAACCCCTCAATCAACGGTTGAAGCCATCAACCAATATTTGGCAGACGTGTTACCTATCGATGAATTTCGCACCTGTTTTCACGATGACCGTGCGGCCTGCGATTGCCGAAAGCCCATGCCAGGCGCATTGCTGGCTGCCGCCAAACAACATGACATTGATCTTGAAAATAGCTATATGATTGGTGACCGCTGGCGAGATATCGAAGCAGGTGAGCGTGCGGGTTGTCGCACCATTTTTATAGATTATGGGTATGATGAAAAACAACCCGTCTCGATGAATTTTTGTGTGAAAACACTTCAGGAAGCAGCCAACCTTATTTGTAAGCTCTAAAAATAATCTTTGCTACTAAACCAACAACCGCGCACGCTCTAAATCAGCCGCCGTGTTAATATCCTGTAATGGACACACACAAGCCTCATCCACTTGAATACGATGGCCGGCCCATAACACCCGCAATTGCTCCAATCCTTCCCTGGCTTCTAATTCACAAACAGGCCAGGTCACAAAATCCAATAAAAAAGCGGCCCGATAAGCATATAACCCAATGTGACGAAATAAAGGCTGACCCTTCGTGGCACCCTCCCTATCAAAAGGAATCAAACTTCTGGAAAAATAAAGCGCCTGATGATGACAGTCTCGCACCACCTTGACCACATTAGGATTAGAACCCATTTCATCATCCTCAATGGGCCAACACAACGTTGCCATGGGCGCGACTGAACGGGCCACACTGTGGGCCACTTGTTTTATCAACGCAGGCGCCATGAAAGGCTCATCGCCCTGCACATTCACAATAATGTCATCGGGTGAAAAAGGATGTCTTGCCACCACTTCAGCCACACGATCAGTTCCTGATTGATGCGTGATAGCCGTCATCTCAACGGTTGCACCAAAACCCAAAGCCAATTCAAAAATTTTGTCATTATCCGTCGCAATGGTCACTGACTTCGCATTGGCCTGCAATGCATTCCGATAGACCCGCTCAAGCACCGTTTGCCCCTGCAAATCCATCAATAATTTGCCAGGCAAGCGGGTTGATTGATAACGTGCTGGAATGATGATATGAAAATCCACATTCATAACTTGTCTTTTTCCTCTAGCGAGAGGGCACGTGCTTCTGACTCCAACATCACAGGAATCCCATCACGAATAGGATATGCCAGTCGATCAAAACGACAAATTAATTCCTGTTTTTTTAAAAGCAATTGACCCTTACATAACGGACATACCAAAATGTCTAATAATTTTTTATCCACGCGATTCCCCTCCGTGCGTTACTTGATTGCGGACATAAACCGGCAGTGCGGCTTCTGCACTGATCGGTTTGATTTCACCTGATTCCACCAAGCGGATCATTGACTCAGCACTTGGAATAACAACCTGTTGTTGAATCATTTGTGCTTGTAATGCCATTGGCAACTGGGGCAAATACGACTCAAATCCGACCCCTGCAAGAATAAATGGCTTGATAGGGACGATCTGAATGTCTTCAACAGCGCTAACATGCTCATGGGTTTCAGAAGTATCCCCCTCAAAATAGGCCCAATAGACTTGGTGCATACGGGCATCGAGAATCGCTAAAACCGGTTGGCTTAGGCCAAACGGCTCTGCAATAGCCGCCAAGCTACTCACCGGATACATGGGCAAATCATGGGCATAGGCCAGGCCTTTCGCCACACTACAAGCAATCCGCAATCCTGTGAAACTGCCTGGCCCTCGCCCAAAAACAATACCATCCAGTTGCTGACAAGAAAGGCCTGCGAGAGCCAACAGCCGCTGAATCATCGGCAACAAGTATTGTGCATGTTGGCGCATCCCGGTTTGTTCTTCATGATAAACTTCACCATTCATGGACAAGGCCACGGTAGCCGTATCAGTGGTGGTGTCAATCGCAAGTAGCTTCATTCGTCACTGCCAATGGTGGGCTTAATCCCAATTGATTAATAAAAGTTAATACTGTTTGTTCATCTCGAGTTTTACGCATCAACGGCAAACTTGCAAAGATGCGACGCCCATAATCTCGTCCCGTGAGCCTTGGATCAGCAATCATTAAAACCCCACGATCACTGGCATCTCGAATCAAACGCCCTACCCCTTGTTTCAAGGCCAATACAGCATTGGGAAGAGATAATTCGTCAAACCCAGACAAGCCACGTGATTTCAAATAAGCCATTTTACCACGAATAACTGGATCAACGGGACTCGCAAAGGGTAATTTATCAATAATAACACAAGACAAGGCCTCTCCTTTGACATCAACCCCCTCCCAAAAGGTGGCCGTTCCGAGCAACACGGCATTCCCCATTTCACGAAAACGGGCCAATAAAATGGGTTTTGCCTCATCACCTTGAATTAATAAGGGATAGTTTAATTGATAGCTCAGTAAAAGTGCCACTTGTTTTAAAGCCCGATGACTTGTAAACAAGAAAAAACAACGTCCCCCACAGGCCTTAATAACAGGTAATGCTTTCGCTAGAAGGGCATCGTAATAATTTAAATCCTTGGGATCAGGCAAGCCTCGGGGTAGATAAAGCAAGGCTTGTTGTTGAAAATCAAAGGGACTGGGTAATAATAATGTCTTGGCCGCTGTCAGGCCTAAAGGCTTGGTAAAGCAATCAAACGAATTCGCCATGGTTAAGGTCGCTGAGGTAAAAACATAAGCCCGTGGTTGTTTGATAAGCAAAGCATGGAAAGCTTCGGCAATATCAAAAGGCGTTCTATGAAAAACAACGTGGTGTTTAAAACGCTCTAACCATCGGATCTGCGTCAGATCCCCAGTTGCATAAGAAAGCAGCAAACGATTTAATTCATCTATTCGTGCTTTACAACGAGCCAAACCGGGTAATTCTTCCAAATTAGCCGTTACAAAACACGCCAATATCTCAGCCAGCAGGATCAAGATTGAATCCCAAGCCTTAAGAAAGGCTTTATTATTTGAGATGGCCTCCCAGCTTAAACGTTCTTCACGGGGGGGTAATGCTCCCAATAGGGCCTCAAGCGCCTCATCTAACTGATGACTTAATTGTTTTAGGGGTTGATTGGCCAAATCAAGAACGGGCCACTCTCGTAAGGTATCATCCACCGCCTCTCGAACTTGTTTTGTCCCTACGCGATCGCCATGAAAATTAGCTGCAATATCAGGCAATTGATGGGCCTCATCAAACACAACAATATCAACACCAGGCAGAAGCTCACCAAACCCGCTTTCTTTTAAGCGTGAATCTGCAAAATATAAGTGATGATTGACCACCACGAGATCCGCATCCAAGGCGCGTTTACGCGCTTTAACCAAAAAACAGCTTTGATGAAATTCGCATTCAACCCCCAAACAATTATCAGCTGTAGAGGTCACATAAGGCCAAACTGGGGAGTCTTCGGTGATTTCCGGCAACTCACCCCGTTCCCCGTTAGTAAGTTGTGCCAGTTTATCCCGCACATGCAAAATTTCATGCGCACACTGAGGACTGATAAAACGCCCTTCTTCCGCATGCAAATCAACCCGATAGCGACATAAATAATTGGCACGCCCTTTGAGATTTTGAACGCGGACGGCAAGGCCTAGCGCTCGAATGAGCATCGGTAAATCTTTATGAAATAATTGATCTTGTAGGGTTTTGGTTGCTGTAGAAATGAGGGCTTTTTTGCCACTTAACAAACAAGGGATTAAATAAGCATAGGTTTTACCCGTGCCAGTGCCCGCCTCAGCCACCAGTGTGGTTTTTTCATGAATGGCAGCAGCGATTGCAGAAGCGAGTTCAACTTGTTGTGCACGAGGGATAAATCCAGGAATGGCAGTGGTCAACCGACCTTTATCACTGAAGATACGCTGACAGTGAAGCACCGCATCATCAGCGGCGCCTGCTATTTCTTCCACTCTTTCTCTAAATATTGCAATTTACCCTCAACCGTTTCCCAAGATGCGGCATCCGGTGGACCATCGATTTTTACGGTAATATTCGGCCAAGCTTTGGCAAGCGCTGCATTTAATTCGATAAATTGCCGTTGAGCATCCGTGACATCATCTTCAGAAACAATGGCATCAACCGGGCATTCAGGCTCACACAGGGCACAATCAATGCATTCATCAGGATCAATCACTAAAAAATTAGGGCCCTCATAAAAACAATCCACAGGACACACTTCCACGCAATCAGTATATTTACATTTAATACAACTTTCAGTCACGACAAAGGTCATATTGGCCTCATTTTTAAAATATTTTGCAGCCTAGGATCATACCAGAAATAACTTCTTATTCTTGCACGAAGCTGACTATTAATCCGATTCTGTTCCGATCCTCATTAAACCATAAATCCAATGCCGTTTATATAGTCGCACGGGCAAAATCATGTAGGGTATGCAAAGCTCCGCGTGCGCACCTTTGTGCTGAATCTGGTGGGCATGTCGCTTATCGCTCCTTTTACCCTATACGTTTTATTAAATAACGCCATTCTCAACTTTAAATTAGAAAAGGCGATTTATTATCCGTCATTGCGAACGCAGTGAAGCAACCCAGAATTTTGTGCTCCGAACCCCTGGGTTGCTTCGTTTCACAATGACGAGATTTTGGCTAAGACCAAGATATTTCTGAACAATTGATCCATTCCCAGAGAATACCCACAGCTTATTTTTGCCATTGAGCATCATTAAACAATTGCGTTTATAACATGTACATGGTGATTTTTTTACTATATTGTCAATTATAACCCAACACCAGCCTGATTAGCGAACCCCTCATCGCTTAAATATTTTTTAAGCGCCAATTCAAATGCTTCCCTCCGCAAAGAGCGCCCTTCTTCGAGCCCCAAACCCAGCACTGTATTTAATCGCTTAATCCATTCTTGGTCTAGGTTACTAATGTAGCCAATGGAATCATCAGACGAACCAAAAAAATGCGCCTTACTGGCTGTGCTTTGACCTGTCTTAATCACATTCATCAGGCCTGCTTTTATTTTCTCATGATCATTTTCCATGAGAGCACAAGCAAATGCTTTGGCCGGACCACTACCCTTCATTTTATCGATAAATAGGTGAAGCGTTAAAAGTTCTTCACTTTGCTCTCTCGTAAGGTGTTCTTGAACTAACTCTTTGTCATGTTCATTTATCAATAGATCGAATAGACGACCATGCATCCTTTCATAAATCAATGTGCGCTGATTCGCGTTGAAGAACTCCAAAACCAAATTAAAATCATCGGCTGTTTTAATTAAATCAAGCAAGCTTTCTTTCATGGTTTCATAAATCATCACGCTCTGATCTTCAGTGAGGTAATTTAATACAGTATTAAAATCCTCCGCTGTTTTAATCACATCAGTTTTCTGTTGCTTCATGACTTGTAAAAAATTGCTACTCTGCTCTAGGTTAAGATATTGTAGCACCCGACCAAAATTTCCAGCGTTTTTAATCAGAGAGGGCAAATGATGTTGCATTTTTTCATAAACAGCGGCTTGCTGTGCTGGGTTCAACTTCCACAATACTCGATTAAAGTCCCAAGCTGAAGTGATTATGCCTTGCAAATGGTCCTGCATCACCTCATAAATGGCCGTGCGTTGTGATGGATCAAGCTCCTTTAATAGAAAACCAAAATTCTCGCCTGTTTTAATCCAGCTAAGCAACTGATCTTTCATGCGTAAGCAAAACGCCACACATGCCACCCCATCAAGAACCTTCAAGATCTTAAAAAAAACCTCTGCTGTTTTAATGGCATCAAGCAAGCTTCCTTCCATCGCATCAAGAACACTTGTAGCCTGTTCAAGATTAAGGTGTTTCAACACGATGACAACATCTTTGGGTTCTTTAATCCAAGTCGAAAAATTATCTTTTAAAGCCTCACAAACTATCCGGCATTTTTCAGGCTCCAAGCTAATGAGCAGCGCACTAATATCTTGGGATGAATGAATAAATTCCTGTGTTATCATAAGACCCGTGCTCTTTAACAGCGCTGTTATTTTTTCTGAAGAGAGCTCAATCATCATGACAACGAGATTTTCTAAATGACCTAGCTGATGGATGAGTTGCTGTTGTAATACAGGGCTCTCTAAAAGGGCTGTCATTTCAGCGGCCGTCAAGGCTTTAAAAACCTCTATATCCTGAAGTGTGGATATATTAAATTCAATCTGAAGTGCTTGAAGTAAGGCGTGATTCAAACCCATCTTATCGCACCCGCCCACTGCCGTCCTTGCATCCCTTTCCAGGGCACTGATAGCCTCTTTTAGGTGTGCAGTGGCCTCGTTAAGCAGCAATTGCTTTTGAGTGCCACTGACTGAAATACTGGCTAAAACCGGTTCATTACCCGTCATGCTGGCTTTTAGTTTACTCCCGCGTGTTGCAATACACGTATCAATATTTTGTCCACCTAGGCCATCTAAATTCGCCACAGGATCAAATGCCACACTCAATAACTTTTCAATAGCCACTTTGACTTGACTTGGGATTTTATTTATTTCAGCCTCTGTTAATCCCTTTGTGTAATAATCTCTAAAGGCAATAATTGGGGCATAAGCCGCCCCCGCTGCATCGCGCTCACTCCCAAACCCACTAACATCATTCGCTGCTAGTGCTCTACATAATTCTGTCAGTTGACCCAGCAAGGTACTGGTATCCCTCATCAGTAAATCACATTGCTTTTTTGCATCGGCAACCGCTTCTGTCAAATGAGAGTGTCCCAGTAGGCGATTGTATTCTTCTGAATCGACGGTATATAAAGCAGTACCTGCATCATCAGGGGTATAAGGGTTCATTAATTTTGTGGCAGTGGAGAATAAATCAAGCTCTGTTAATAGTCTCACAGGAAGAAGAAACAACCCCTCACGCCCAAGAATATGTGTTTTTAAAACCTCAAGGAGGTTCATTTTATCAAGATTTTTATACCCTTCACCAATAGGATTCGACTCCTCATCATAAATCTTTGGTCGGATTGATTCTATCGTGACGGTTGGCATGAATAGTGCAATCGCTGAAACTGGACTCTCAGGCTGCTCTTGATTGATCTCCTCTGCAACAAATTCTGAGATCTCAACGAGCAACTGGGTGATATCAGCCTCAGGAATGGCTGTTGGGCTTAGGGCCGTGCCATTGACAAAACGCCAGTGTGTGAATAAAAAATCTTTGAGAGCCTTCACCAATTCGCCTTCTGGTTTTCTAAGTACTGCGTCTAAACCCGCCAAGGTCCGCTGACAATACACTACCATTGCTTTATCACGCAAATGAACAGGCACTGGCAGCTGCGCATAGTGATCGCGCAATTGCAGCACTTTCTCTCTTATTTCCTCGATAGTCATGATAAGCAACTCCTTAAATCTATCAATTTATATAAATAATAGACTTAGTGCGCATTTTATTCCAGAAAAGCTCTGCGACTATTACTTTGGTCGTGACGCTTTCAGTGTTGACTTGTTGTATATACATAGTATAATTATACTATGTATATACAACCGAGGGGTTCAGCATGTCTACGGTTAAATTAACCAAATGGGGGAATTCCATTGGCATTCGTATTCCTTCAGCCATTATTAAGGAAGCGCATTGGGTTTTGGGAACGACCTTAACCATTATTGCCAATAATAAAGGGGGTGTTACGCTAACGCCTGTACAACAACAAGCGGATTGGACAGCAATGTTTAATGCAATTGCTGATGCAGATCAGAATGAATCATTGCTTAATGTAGACAATGCATTTGATGATGAAGAATGGACATGGTAAAAATAAAGCGTTTTGATGTGTACCTGGTTAATCTCGATCCAACATTGGGGTCTGAAATTAAAAAAACACGACCCGTCGTTATTGTATCACCTGACTCGATGAATCAAAGTCGCTTAAAAACAGTCATTGTTGCCCCCATGACGAGCACCATCAAAGAAAATTTTCCCACACGCATCAACACAACATTCAATAAAAAAGCAGGACAAATTGCACTGGACCAAATCAGAGCTATCGACAGAATTAGAATAGTTAAGATATTAGGTCACCTTGACAATGAGACAAAGGAAAATATTTTCACTATTTTATCAATTATGTTCCAACGCTAGGCTGATTATACTGCGCGCGGTCATAAACTGTGGTTCTAGGCACCGCAGGTTCAGCCCATACTTTTCGAAAGAATCCTAGGGTATACTGCCGAGCATCGTCACAAGACAAAGTTTCTTCTTGTTTTGTTTTTGTTAACAATCGAAGCTGGCAGGTATGACCATTCGTCCTTGAGGCATCGTCACGCTTTACTGCATCAACATGAAATTTATGAGCCCCTCGACTATCCCGAAGCCAAGCTGCCTCCACCTCACTAAGTCCTTTTCCAGCAAACATTTTTTCTTTTAAGTGTTGCTGCTCTTCTTTCACCAGTGAGTAGATTGATGCATCTTCATGAGGAATCATGGCATCATCACGATATCGATGGCCACCTGCATCTTTTTTTGATCGGACCACCAAAAAATCTCTATCTTTTGGAGGAATGGATTTAAACGCTTTTTCAACTGACAAGTCCCAATTGGATAGATGCAACAAAGGAACGATGGTGATCATGGCCAATCCGGCCAATAGCCATTTTCCCCAATTTAAGGGGTTCCATTGGTTAGCATTTGCGCTGGGTAATATTCTTGCTAGCAATAGGGATGTGGCCGAACGAAAAGAACGAACGTTAGATAACTTAACCGGATAACCCTGTTGATGTAAATCCGCCGCTACATCAGTCGCAATATTGCCGCCAATACACTCCCCCATCAGTGCAATATTTTCAGGTTTTGCGCCAAGGGCAATTAAACGCTCAACTTGTGCAAGTGCATCCTGACGCATGGCGTTTTGACTATCGATGATTCCTTTACTTTGCCCTGTTCCTCGGTAATTAAATGCAACAACAGTACAGTTTAATTCATTGGCATAATAACGATGCTGCTTTAACCAATCATTGTAATTATTACTACGAGGCAAACAAGAAACGATAAATTTTCTGTCCTCAATAGGATCAGCTGCCACCTGATTACCACGCACCTCCACGGAATCAAGTTCAGCGCCGGATCGGGTTCTTAATGTAAAAAAATCATATTTCTTAAAGTTTTCTTTAAAATCATAGCGAAAAGTTGCCTGTAAATTAGCAAACAAGGCCTCTCTTTGCACCAAAGAAAGAAGATGCAAACCTCTAAAATGAATTTGCTCAGCCTTGAATTGATTTGTTACACGCACTTGTCCTGGTAACGTGCAGCCATTGATTAATGTCTGTACTTGGCCAAGTAATTCAAAAATACGTTGTTGATTCATTGATACATCTAGCGCTGATGTCTGGCTCAGTGGAATCAACGGCGAATTAACCAGCGTATTTTTCCATTTGTTGAACCAATTTTTAAAGGTTTTACCGATAAAAGTTGGTTCAGGTAATATATTGACCACAACAATATCATCATCCACTGAAATTTGAGGATCAGGGTTTTTAAGATTTTGAGTCAGAGCTGTGTTTTCATACTCATGTTTTCGCCAGAGTGGGTTAATAATCGCGTACGACATCAAACGCCCCAGTAAAAATTGCAGCAGATGCATCGGTTTCACAATAGGAAAGCTGAGTGCATAAACAATGGCGCCTACAATCGTTTTTTTCGCAGGAATCAACCGATAGTATTTAGATTGCTCGTTAACCCTTTCCAAGGCAATCGTTCGTCTATTCATCATTGCTATCACCATTTTGTATTAGAATAGGGCATAGTATAAAGGCGAAAGATTATGGAAATATTAACAAGTCAGATCTTTTAGCAATTGTTGTTCCTTAGTTAGTCGCTGGCGCAAAACTCATTTTACCGCCTAGATCGACGTCCCGCGGCTTGTCCGCGTGATCCAGAGATCTAATGCCAGCGCGAGATCTCTGGATCACGCGGACAAGCCGCGGGACGTAGGAACGGCGTGAAAATCAATTACGCGCCAGCGACTA
>CANJHO010000037.1 GCA_947474165.1 Legionellaceae bacterium | reverse complement strand
CTCCCCAGGTTGTGGATAAATTTGTTGTTTATTCTATCAAACTGCATCTACGTCATCCTGAACGCAGTGAAGGATCTCCTGAATGTGGCTCGGATATGGTCAATTTGAGATCCTTCGCTACGCTCTGGATGACGTACCTGGGGAGTTACCAAAAATCTATAATAAGCATAATCCTTACTGTATTGTTGAAACAACATTGAACCCTGCATCTCCCTATATTTGTAAGGCGTTATCAATCTTGACTCAACTGCCCGATGTTTTCTTGTAAGCGTTGTTAGATTTTTTTTTGCAAATGCATCAAAAATTAATTTTTTTTGCTCGTCATTCTCGTCATTCTTGTCATTAAGGACATGTAACCACTTTTTAATGTTACTAGCCTGTTGACCTAGCTCTATATCATCAAATTTAACATTTATCCTATCTTTATCATTTATAGGTATAATGCCATTGACTGTTTTCTGCTCATCTAAGTAAACATACAGTGCTCTTTTCTCAATCTTAATAAAACGCAAGGTCTTTGGATCTACTATTGTTACAATACGATCCAGGCTATGAGTATTTTGAAGCTTATCTATTCGCTTCATCCACTCTGATCGGTCCGATAATTTATTAAAAAAAGCGTTCACTTAAGCAACTCCATATCAATTAAAGGTGGAATTATAAACATACTGCGAATTAAATGCAATTTAATGGTAATTGTTTTGGAAAAATTTGAATCATAGGTTAGGGTTTGATTTGATGAGGGCATTGTAGGGTAGTCGCTAGGACTGAATGAATCGTCATCGCCAACCCCACTGTTAGGGGTATAAAAACTGAAATTTTCATTATCAATTCATCCAAAACCTGTCGCGCCCTCTCCTGTTAATGGGGGAGGGCGACCCAGCGAGTCATCGATGATACAATGAATACTGTGGTGCGGAATGTCGGATTATTTAACTTTTTTCTCTTTAAATAGAACATGCTTACGTACAACCCGATCATACATCTTCAATTCCATTTTTTCAGGATGATTGCGTGGGTTTTTGGTGGTGGTTTTATAATAACCAGTTCCTGCAGTAGATTCCATTTTAACTTTGATGGTGATAGCTGCCATGATATTTCCCCTTCAATTATACTTTTTCGCCGTTTGCTCTTAACTTATCAAGAACAGCTTTAATACCCAATTTATCAATGATACGCATGCCCTTGGTACTTAACTTAAGGGATACAAATCGATTTTCTTCTTCAACCCAAAACCGATGATGCTGAATGTTGGGAAGAAAACGTCTTCTTGTTTTATTGTTAGCATGCGACACGTTATTGCCGGTGATGGGTCGCTTGCCAGTAACTTGGCATACTCTTGACATGTTGATACTCCAAAGTGTCTAAATCTTTATAAGCTTATTTTTGAAATGTATAATACAGGAGGCGTTTTATAGCAAAAAATAAAGGACGATGCAATCAATTGATGTAATTTGATGCAAATTTTTAGTAATTTTTTAAAAATCCAAGGTATAATCGGCAAAATTTTGTCTTGAGTGAAGCCATGACCCATCGAACCATTAAGAGTTTTGTTTTAAGAACAGGGCGTGTCAGTAATCGCCAGCAACACGCGCTAGATCATTTGTTGAAGGATTATCTATTACCAGAACCTGGTGCATTGTGGAATTTGACGGAGGCTTTTGGACGAGAGGCGAAGACCATTGTGGAAATCGGTTTTGGTATGGGGGCTTCTTTGTCATCGATGGCTTTGGCACGCCCTGATCTTAATTTTTTAGGCATTGAGGTGCATCTTGCTGGTATCGGTAGCCTAATTGCATCCCTTCATGATGAGGGGATCACCAATGTTCGCATCGCACCCTATGATGCAGTCGAGGTTTTCAAGACTTGTTTTATAGACAATGGATTGGAAGGGGTTCAAATTTTTTTCCCCGATCCATGGCCCAAAAAACGACATCACAAGCGCCGTTTAATACAAGCGCCATTTATTCATGCACTGTTAAAAAAAATTAGAGTCGGTGGCTTTATCCATTGTGCAACAGATTGGCAAGAGTATGCATCCCATATCCATGCGGTGCTTTCAGCAGAGCCTCTGTTGCACAATCAGCAAGTGGATGGCGGTTTTTCTATCCGTCCAGATACGCGACCATTAACAAAATTTGAGCGACGTGGTCAAAACCTTGGTCATGGGGTGTGGGATTTAATATTTGAAAAAGTAACGGAGTGAAATAATTTTGTCCACATTGAACCAAAGCGCTTGTTGAACTACAATCGGGAAACTTCATAAAAAGTTCTCTTCCAGGAGACTGCCATGCTTGAGCCTTATTTAAAATTACTTGATATTTTAAAAGAACGGAAATTTTCAGAGAAAGTCCGTGAGATACGACAAACTATTCTTAACCGACTCAATAGTGATCAATTCAGTCCTCACCTCCATCGATATTTAAGATGTAATCTTTTATTCATCGAAAGTTTACCTAGCTTGGAGGCAATCGATAATTTACCACTACAGGCCAATGAAGCGTATGTGCGGGTATGGGGTATTGATGATGCCCCAGGCCAATTGATTTATGTGAATAAATCAACCCGAGTGGTTTGTGATTTAGGATTGATCCAAGAGAAATTGGATGAATTCGATGGCCATTTTCGCGTTACAGCAGAAGAACAAACATTATCAGAAGCTGAATTAAAACGGGTAAACGAACTGACAGGACACCGTCGTTTGAATGAAGAAGCAGAGCCTTTTAGTCATTTTTCTCATGAGCCAGACCAAATTTCTCAAATAAAAACAATTCTTAATGTATTTCATTATGCTGAGTTGGCCCTCAAGGATGCAGAGGGTGTTAATTTACGAGGCATTCAAATTACAAAAACCTTCAATAAATTGTATGATTTAAATACGCTGTACTCAAAGACAATCCACTATATTTATAAAGCAGGTTATCTTGCTACGCATCTCCATGTTGATTTCATTAAAATTTTTAGTCAAGAATTAACGGTCTTGGCACCGTTAATTCCGTTATTTGAAACCTTTGTTAATGATTATGGTGATTCAACCAATGGCTTGTTAACGCAAATGGATTCGCGTGAGGTGCTGCATCAATTAGGCCTTATAACAGGTATTGTTGTTGATCAAATGAATCCCAGAGGGGGGGAGCCCGATTATGAATTTCTTACTCGATTGGGTGCTGCAGGGGCTTATTATCTTGAACAGCTCACGCTTAAAATTGAAAATTTTTCATCAAATGTTGCTGAAAAAGAGCCCCAAATTAATAAACAAAAGCTTGACGAGCTACAAGCCCATGCATTGCAAATTATCAATGCATTGGAAGGACGGCATAGTAGTGCATTGTTTTTGCCCTTAGAAGCCTTGCACTATTTGCACCTGCTTCGACACACATTGGCTCTTTCGATGAGTATTTTTGAGCAAACAGGTCATTTACATAAAACAACCCAGGATAAAGTGCGAGAAAAGTTATCAATATTGAAGTATGAGCAATTGCCTCAACTGTTTGGACTCACTGATAAAATTGAAGAGCTGGGCCTATTGGCGCCAGGCACTTTATCTAGACCATTGATGGTACAAATGTCACGTTTTTATCAGGTCGTCATAGAATACTCACAAAAATTTGTTGATTTTTCAACCGTAGGACAGACGTTGGTTGTTCTTGAGTGTCCGCTATTTCAAGAAAGTCGCCTTCAGATAGCTTATGCACGATTGGCCGATGATAAAAGAGCCTTATTTAAAATTGAACAAGCGAAGTTAGACGCGGATAAATTTTTTAAAATTTTAAGTAAGCCAGATTATAGTCAGATGCGGCTGCTTAATCTGGTACCAGCAACCAAACATAGGCTCGCAATCTATTATCAATCGTTGCAGCCTTATGTTTCAACCTTGGATCGAGCCTTAAATACAGCCATTATTGAGGGGCTAATTGGAGAAAGAGGCTTTCTTGATCGGCCCTATATTTCACCAGTACGTCGTCTCATTCAACGCCATCCTGATTTCGATTTGGTCAGCATTATTATCGAGTTACAACCGGCTTTGAATCAGCTCATTTTAAAAGCTAGCGCCTCCCATCAATTGCATGAGCGACTCAATCAAGATCTCATTCGGTCAGTCTCTGAGCAGGTAGAACACTTGGGATTAAAGCCGCAGGAGCAACGTCAAGATCCATTCAACATCGATGAGGAGAGCGTGCTTAATAATACTGAAATCGATAGACCGCCTTTAATTTTTGAAGACATTGAGGGCAATAATCGATTGATGACCCCAGGGCTATTAACCCCAACTCAAGCTTTAACTTTGTATAAATTTTATCAAGTGGAAGGGTTTAAATTGGCAGGCGCTTGTCAGGCTTTTCAAGCATTTTGTCAGCGAGTGTCCCTGCACGTGAATGGTGAGGCTGAGAAAAAGAAATTACGTAATTTATATGGCGTGTTCCAATCGTATTTAATTCATGTTGGCACAGCGGAGGAACGCGTTGCTTTTGATAAATCGATGGTGGCCGCTTTAACAACTGATGGACTGCAAGCGATGCCTTTGATGTTAGGGCCTTTGCAAGCGGCTATACAAGCGTACTTTACTGAAAGAGAGCGAGAATTAAGAGAAAGGCGCAAGGTTTTTTCAGGAATTTTAAAGGATTTTGTATCGAAGGAAAAGAGTCAGGGCATACTGGTTGCGGAAGGGCCTTTAGTTAGAAATTATCATGTCATTAAACACCGAGAATTTTCAAAAGCAGTTGCAGCACTTAGGGCTTCTTTTTCTCATCTAGTGCTTTTATTTAATGATTCAGTACGGGCTCAATTAAATGGGCAAGAAGTTGGGTTGCCATTTCCTGAGTTGGACAATGTGTCTCTGAGGCTCGCGCAAAGTAGCCAGGCTTTGGGACTAAAACGGTTGTTTAATGGTTTATATCACCTTCAAATGCTCATTGAGCAATTGGAAAATTTGCAAGACAACACGACAGAAACAGCGTTTGTCTACACGATTCTTCAAGTGGCTGATCATTTGCTGAAAGCCTATCTGCTCACAGAGGCTATCATTCATATGCCTTATTTTTCATTGTTGTCTGCGGCGCTTCGTCATAAATTAAATCAGGTTATTGATTTAGTCCAGTTACTTCAGGGCCTCTTTAGTCCTGCTCCTACAGCCGCCCCAGTGAATGGGGTAGCTGCTGAGCATGCACCTATTTTTTATGGGTTAAATGTCATGGAAATTTTACCCCCCTTCATATTGGCTCAACGTGCCAATGCTAATTTATTGCCAGAGGATGCTCGTCGTCTTCATCAATCGGCTGAAAAAAAAGCAGCAGACATCACACGTATTCTTGGTAAATCCAACTCTTATTTTAGCTTGTTGTTTGAAATTCCCACAATGTATGGTTTGTTTCGAGAGTTAAAAACAAAATTGCTCAACATGACCACGATGACGCACGAAGTTGTGGTTAATAATTTAAACCTTATTAATGATCAACTACTAACCAATACCCTGCTGGAAATGGATGAATGGGAAGATAACCTGGGTTTAAAGCCTGGATCCTTAACCACGCTACTGCAACAACTATTTGATGCGTTTTATTCAGGTCTATTGGAGCCACTGGGCTTAAATTCTCATCAGCATATTGGCTTGCTCACTAGCGCTGTTCCATTAGATGAACGCCTTGCTGCAGCGTTAAAACGAGCAGAGCGGGCTGAAGTTGAGCTTGATAATCTACAAAACAAGCAAACGATATTGGGGCATTTTTCAAACTGTTTGGCGACCTATCAAGAGAAACCAGGTGAAGATCCTAGGTTTTTACAGACGAAACGGGCCATCGTGATCAAGGCTTTTAGAGACGCCTTGTCTTTATTAAATGAAGCAAATGCAGAGCTCAGTTCAGATATTCCCCCTCCCATGGCCTTGGACCAGGCATTAGACGGATGGTTGAATGCAAGCAATGGTCCGGATAATCCACTTATTAATATCAAGGCATTAACGGGGTTATGTTTAAGTTCTTATCAAGGCTTGCATGCCTCACATCAACAGATTTTAGATACGGCCCGTGAAAAAATGGCGTATTTACATACTTTAATAGGGGCTCAACCGGCGGTCAAAGTTGAACTGAATCAACGACTCACGAAATTTTGGTTCAAAAATAAGTTGAAGGTGGCCCTGGAGGCTCAAAAAGTGAATTTGAAGCATACGGAATTGGTGAGTGAATACCATGATGATCTTAAACATTGGTTGAATTCAAATGAAGCGCTGTTGGTCGAGGTGGCTCAAAATTCAGATGATATTTCAAAAAGAATGACTGAGCTGTTGCATGAAAAAATACAAGAATTTAATCAAGCGCATTATCAAAACTATGATCAATTTGATAGGGTTATTGGCGTGATTTCACGGTGGCAACGGTATGTTTCGACCGATCACCCTGTATTTGAAAGTGGGCGAACCTTAGGCCAAAAAAAAGAGTTAGCAAAACAATTGCAAGCACTTGCGTCGCGTAAGGAGGATTTAGCCCCAATGGAAGGTGTGGCTGTTGGCCGGCGATTGGAGGAAATTCAACAATATCTGACAATTAACGAAAAAATGTGTGAGGCGACGATGTGTAACGCTTGTTATCATCCTGTCTTTACCTGGTTGTGGTTAGAACAAACCATCTTATCTTTTTTAGAGTGGATTAGAATTTATACGCCTGAGCGAAAAAAATGTCATGACCAACTCATTCAATCCATGACACCACCGACTGAGCCTGCCCGGGGTCAATGGCATGTCTTTTTTCCAACATGGCCTAGGCGGACGTATGATTTACCCATCGTGGCAGGGGGTGAGCAACAACCAATGGAAGGGGAAGTGGCACAACCGGTGCTTGCTTAAACTTCTCATACCCCCTAGAATTCTAGTTTTCTACGCAATGGCAGGAGTGAGCATGGGTTGGAATGAGCCTGATAAGGGCAAGGATCCGTGGAATGGTAAAAATCAGCCACCCGATCTGGACGAGGCATTAAAGCGCTTACAGCAAAAATTAAAGCAATTATTTGTTCGTGGGCGTGGCTCAGATAAACCCAATGAGGCAACGCCTACTGCAAATCCCAATGGCGGATTAATTGCCTCGGTGGTTATTGTTCTTGCCGTGCTGCTGTGGGCACTCTCCGGTATTTTTATTGTTGATCCCGCAGAGCAAGCCGCTATTCTTCGTTTTGGTCGATATGTCGAGACCGTTGGTCCTGGTCCGCATTGGATTCCACGGTTTATTTCGTCCAAAATTGTATTGAATGTGGATCGCGTGTCTGATTATTCCTATTCGGCACAAATGTTAACAAAAGATGAGAATCTCGTCTCTGTTGCCCTGGCTGTTCAATATCGAATTGGTGATCTACAGGATTATTTATTCAATGTGGCTGATCCAGAGGAAGGCTTACAACAAGCCACCTCCAGTGCGCTGCGACAAGTTGTAGGCACGACCACCCTGGATCAATTGATTACTGAGGGTCGGGAAGCATGGGGCACGAATGTTCAGGATTCACTCATAAAAATTTTGGAAATTTATAAAACAGGAATTGTGATAGTTAACGTCTCACCTCAGCCTGCCCGTGCACCTGAAAATGTTCAAGATGCATTTGATGATGCCATTAAGGCGCAAGAAGATGAAAAGCGTTTCAAAGAGCAAGCCCAAGCTTATGAAGCACGTGTTGTGCCTATTGCTGAAGGGAATGCGAAGCGTATCGCATCAGAAGCGCAAGCTTACGCTGAGCAAATCGTGTTAAAATCCACTGGTGATGCGGCTGAATTTTTGGCTTTACTCCCGGCATATCTGCGTTCACCGGTGGTTACTGGCGAGCGGATGTATTTGGATACAATGCAACAAGTCTTAAGTAAGAGCAGCAAAATTGTTGTGGATGGCAAGGCAGGCAATATGCTGTATTTACCCCTAGATAAATTAATGGATCCCTCCTCGCAGTCTCAGTTAAGCAAGGTTCCAAACCTTAACAACGATACGTTGGCGAATCAGGACGTGAATAGCAATACCTTGTTTGATGGTCGTGATATCATTCGGCCTACCGAACGGTTGGGGAGGAGCAATTAATGAATGCAACAAAAGCAAGCTTTATCATTTTAATTTGTATCGGCTTGGTTGTGGTGCTCACCAGTGTGTTTACCATTACCCAAGGCCAGCATGCTATTGTGTTACGCCTAGGTCGGTTGGTGCAGGATGCCCATACCAAAAAAGCTAAAATATTAGCCCCAGGTTTGCACATTAAAGTGCCTTTCATCGAAAGTGTCAGAACCTTCGATACCCGCATTCAAACCTTAGACATAAAATCATCGCGTATCGTGACCAAAGAAAAGAAAGACGTGATCGTTGATTATTATGTCAAGTGGCGCATCGACAATTTGGCGCGTTATTTTAAATCAACTGGCGGCATTCAGTTTAAAGCGGAAACGTTGCTGGAGCAGCAATTGAATACTTATTTGCGTGCTCAATTTGGTAAACGCACGATTTCTGAGGTGGTTTCAGGTGGGCGGGACGATTTAATGGTCATCTTGCGTGAACGGGCTGAACAACAGGCTGGCCAATTAGGGATTCACGTGGTGGATGTCCGGATTAAAGGCATCGAATTGCCTGCGAACACGAGCAATGCAATTTATCAACGGATGCGTGCTGATATGCAAAAAATTGCAAATCGTCATCGGGCCGATGGTCATGGGGCGGCTGAGGCCATTCAAGCGGCTGCAGATGCTAAGGTGACGGTATTATTGGCGAAAGCGAAGAGTGAAGGGCAACTGATTCGTGCAGAAGGGCAATCTAAGGCCGCTGCTATTTATGCAGATGCATTTAGTCAGAACAAGGATTTCTTTGTGTTTTATCGGAGTTTAAAAGCCTATGAGAGCAGTTTTGATAGCAAGCAGGATATCTTAGTGCTTGATCAAGACAGCGCGTTTTTCACCTACTTTAAGCAGGGTTTGCCTAAAGGCAATGCAATGGTAGCTAAGAAATAAATGGACATTGAACAAGGCTGCATGAAAGAAGATTCATGCAGCCTTGTTCATGATGGTGTGTAATGCTTGGTGCTTTATTGTGTTTTTTATGCATTATATTGTATTTAAATGGTAGTTTGAGATGGCTTGCTTTTTTCTCAACCGCTCAATTAAATCAAGAATAGATTATTTAGACAAGGCCACAGGCGTTTTTTTGCTTGTGGCTTTGTCTAAATTTTAAGAATTAACTAAGAGATGAATTGATTATGAGTAGAAATGTAGTGGTTGTAGGTACACAATGGGGCGATGAAGGCAAAGGAAAAATTGTTGATTTATTAACAAAAAATGCAGCTGTTGTTGTCCGTTATCAAGGCGGGCACAATGCAGGCCATACTTTGAAAATTAATGGCGTAAAGACCGTTTTACGCCTTATCCCATCAGGCATGTTACGTCCACAAGTCCAATGTTACATTGGGAATGGCGTTGTCTTGTCGCCTGAGGCCCTGCTGACTGAAATTAAAGAATTGGAACAAAAAGGGATTGATGTACGGGGGCGTTTGCATATTAGCCAAGCTTGTCCCTTAATTCTTCCCTGTCATGTCGCCCTGGATAAGGCGCGAGAAGTGCATAAAGGCAAAGCCGCGATTGGTACCACGGGCCGTGGCATTGGTCCTGCTTATGAAGATAAAATTGCAAGGCGTGCGTTGAAAGTCAGTGATTTATTGCATCGGGATCGATTTGTTAGCAAGCTCACGGAATTATTGCAGTATTATAATTTTATTCTCACCCAATATTTTCAACAACCCGCACTGGATATCGCTCCTTTATTAGAGGAGTCGTTGATGTGGGCTGAAGCGCTAAGGCCTATGGTGGCTGACGTGACAACCCGCTTACATGATCATCGAAAAAAAGGCGATGCCATTTTGTTTGAGGGTGCGCAAGGAGTTTATTTAGATATTGATCACGGAACCTATCCTTTTGTGACATCATCGAATACCTGCGTGGGTAGTGTAATTAATGGCGCGGGTTTTGGACCACTTTACCTTGATTATATATTGGGGATCACCAAAGCTTATACCACGCGAGTCGGGGGAGGTCCTTTTCCCACTGAATTGACGGATGATATTGGTCAGCAGTTGGCAGCACGTGGCAATGAATTTGGTGCCGTGACAGGTCGTCCTCGTCGATGTGGTTGGCTTGATGCAGTGTTATTAAGGCGCTCTATTGAGCTGAATAGTCTTTCAGGTTTGTGTTTAACTAAACTAGACGTATTAGATGGCCTAGACACCATTCAAATAGCCATTGCCTATCGAGATCAAGACGGTCAGCTGCACCATCGTCCACCCCAAGCTGCAGAAGATTTTGAAGGCCTAGAGCCAGTCTATGAGGCGTTACCCGGGTGGCAGACATCAACGGCTGATGTCACATCGCTTGCCGGACTCCCTGCCAATGCCTTGGCTTATATTAAGCGCATTGAAGCGTTGTTAGAGGTCCCTATTGATATGCTGTCCACAGGGCCTGAGCGTGATTCGACGATCATCTTGCGTGACCCATTTGCGAGGTAACTTTGACGACTATTGCTAAAGGATTTATAGAACAACGGGTTCTAAAAATATCAATCACCGTCACTTTTTTGTTGGCGGTGTCTTGTATTGTGTTTGGTTTATTGTCCAACTCATTGGCGATTGTGTTTGATGGAATGTTTGACACAGTGGATACCGCCATCTCAATACTGGCGCTTCTTGTTGCACGTCTTCTGACCAGTGAGGGGAGTCGGCGTTTTCAGTTTGGTTACTGGCATGTTGAGCCAATGGTTTTGGTTTTTAATGGCAGTATTCTCATCTTGTTGTGCGTGTATGCATTAATTAATGCCATTGGTAGCTTGATGTCCGGCGGGCGTGAATTGAATTTTGATGCGGCCTTTATTTTTGCGTTATTGATGTCTGTTTTATCGATTGTTATGTACATTTATGTTCGTGGAAAAAACCGCAAACTTAATTCAGAATTTTTGCGATTGGATACACAAAGCTGGTTAATTTCCGCATCCATTTCAACGGCATTGCTCATTGCATTCGGGATAGCGACCTTAATGGATAACGGTCCTTACGCCCATTTAACCCCTTATGTCGATCCCCTGATCTTAGCGGTGGTAACGGCTTGTTTGATTTTTGTCCCAATGGGTGCTGTATTTGATGCGATGCGGGATATGTTTCTGATTGCCCCTTTTAGTTTAGATGAAAAGGTTAGGGGGTTTTTAGATGAGTTAACGATTCGAGAAGGGTTTAATACCTATGCGAGCTATGTCGCCAAAATTGGCCGTGCCCAATTCATAGAAATACATATCGTCGTCCCCCCAGGATATGCGATTACCGGAGTAGAAGCCTTGGATGCGATCCGACGTGAAATAGGTGAAGCCATGGGGGGAGAAAACCCTCAGCGGTGGTTAACAGTGGCCTTTACCACTGATCCCAGCTGGATCTAGCGCAAACCAAAGTTAATGTATTGATCTAACAGACTTTCAAATAGGCTTTAGTAAAGGCATGGGAAAATGCAATCGCCGAGGAGATATGTGTTTTATTTGTCCGCGCAATTGAATTATGTTACAGTGTGGCTCTATTAAAACAAAAGGTGATGATGATGGATTTTTTTAAAAAGTTAGGCGCTTCGTTTTCTAAAGTATTTAAATCTGAAGACAGCTCAAAGATAAGTTATCTTGGCCGTTCAAATGCAGGCCAACCAGGTAAAAATAATGGATTTACACTTGTTTTCAATGAAGAACAACACTACCGTGATAATGTTCGTGGTGGTTTTTTTCTCATGACTAAAGAAGCCGCTGAAACGGTGAATCCAGTCGATGTATTTTCGCCAAAAAAATATAATTTTTAATTAGGGGCTGTTGATCCCCCCATTTTCAATATCGCTTGGTTGTTCTTTGCTGAGCGATATTTTATATCGGCGTGTGGGTCACTCTATGTTTTAGCAAAAAGACGCCGGAATGTCGGTTGTACCTTTTAAGAAAGCGAAAGGGTATTCCCTTAGTAAAACGAAAACAATAATACCGTCAATGAGATGGCCACACCAAAATCCCAAATGATGATCAATGTGTTATTAGGCGCATAATTTTTGTGGCGAATGATTTCAATCAGATGATTCACGCCAGCAAAAAATAGAAAGGTGATAATAGGCAGTGAGATAGCAATCCAAGATTCTTTGGTATGGTGGATAGCATAAAAGCATCCCAGGCTCAAGCCTAAGCAGGTCGCTGCAATTTCGTACTGGAACCCATTGGTTTTCCAACCGATGGATGCAGCCATTGGTCTCGCAAATACTGAATGCATGACCGAGGAGATTAAAAAAACCCAACCGGAAAAATAAAGTATCCAGCGAAGGGCAGTGATATTAAAGGTATCAGTTGAGACAGCACCTGGTGGAATTGAACCGGTGAGCGTAAGAATCCATGCCATTATAAAAAATCCAGGTAGTATTAAACTAGAAATTTTTTGAACCATCAGTCTCTCCATTCAACCTGGTTATATACTGCGCGCGCAGTATAGTATAGCCGTATTATCAAAAGACTCAAGAAAACGATAGATCCAACAGCGATTCCCGCCGCTTGCTGGCACAGTGTTTTATCGGCGGGAGTTTCTGTAGATCAAACATTCCTCACCGGCGTCTTTTTTACTCAAGTTTTATCTAAAAAATACTGTGGTGCGGAATGTCGGATAGATATTTAATGCTGCCTACTTATTGTTACTCTTTCTTTTTAAGGCTATTATTTCTCAACCGATTTTGTTGGGTTAGGGTTGGGCTAGAAATAAATTCCTATGTCAAACAGTAGTTTTTTTTATCTTGAGGCGAGATCTCATGGAATTGAGAGTTGATAATACCCCCTTTAAAGCCCTATTCCAGCCATTGGACTTAGGTTTTACGCAACTAAAAAATCGATTACTGATGGGATCCATGCACACGGGTCTTGAAGAAGACAAAGAGGGCCTGGGTCGATTGGCTGCTTTTTATCGTGAGCGAGCGCAGGGCGGTGTTGGTTTAATTGTGACGGGTGGTTTTGCGCCCGATAGGGCTGGTCGCCTATACCCCTTTGCCGCTAAATTAACTTCAAAAAAAGAACAGCAGCGCCATGAGTTAGTGACGCATGTTGTGCATGAGTCCGGCGGGAAAATTGCCTTACAAATTTTGCATGCGGGTCGCTATGGGTATCATCCTTTTATTGTAGCACCCAGTGGATTAAAATCGCCGATTAGCCCCTATAAACCGTGGGTCATGAGTCAGCGACGGGTGAAAAAAACCATCGAACATTTTGCACGCTGTGCACGCCTTGCTCAAGCCGCAGGCTATGATGGTGTGGAAGTGATGGGGAGTGAAGGTTATCTTATTAATCAATTTATTGTAAACCACACCAATCAACGCCAAGATGAATGGGGTGGAACTTATGCCAATCGAATGCGTTTTCCCGTTGAGGTGGTGCGTGCTATTCGTGAGGCGGTGGGTGAAAAATTTATTATTATTTATCGGTTGTCCATGCTGGATCTGATTAGTGAAGGCAGTAGTTGGGAAGAGGTTGTCCTATTGGCAAAAGCCATCGAGCAAGCGGGTGCTAGTCTTATCAATACGGGGATTGGTTGGCATGAAGCCCGAATTCCAACGATTGCGACCATGGTTCCACCGGCATCTTTTAGCCAGATAACGCAACGATTAAAACCAGAAATCACTATCCCTGTGATCACATCCAACCGAATTAATACACCTGAATTGGCGAATGCGCTCTTAGAGGAAGGTGTGGCTGATATGATCTCAATGGCCCGTCCATTTTTAGCCGATCCTGATTTTGTTGAAAAAGCAAAATTAGGTGAAAGTCGTGCGATCAATGTCTGTATTGCTTGTAATCAGGCTTGTCTTGATCAAGTGTTTGAGAATAAAACAGCATCCTGTTTGGTGAATCCTCGTGCCTGTCATGAAACAACACTCGTGTATGAAATGGTTGATCAACCTAAAAAAATTGCGGTGGTTGGCGCTGGGCCTGCAGGCTTGGCTTTTTCCATTGTGGCCGCTGAGCGAGGGCATCAAGTCACCTTGTTTGAAAAAAACAAGAACTTAGGGGGACAGTTTAATTTAGCAAAAAAGATCCCTGGGAAAGAAGAATTTCAACATACCCTCAATTATTACACCCATCAATTGGAAAAATATGGGGTTGAGATGCATTTAGAAACCACTGCCAACCTTGAATTATTAGAGGGATTTGATGAGGTGGTGCTTGCAACAGGGGTTAGCCCACGAATTCCAGCGATTGAAGGGATAGAAAATGATCGCGTGATGACTTATGTTGATCTGATTCAACAAACAAAAAAAGTCGGCAACCGTGTTGCGATTCTAGGGGCCGGAGGGATTGGGTTTGATGTGGCTGAATGGTTAACACACAATAATCAAGATGAATCTTGTTCGGAATTTTATAATGAGTGGGGGATTGATATCACAGGGGCTCATCGGGGTGGATTAAAAAAACCAATGATCCCTTCAAATCCAAGAAAAATCTATTTGCTGCAGCGTAAAAAAGAAAAAGTAGGTCAACGGCTTGGCAAAACCACAGGTTGGATCCACCGTTTAAGTTTAAAACACAGACACGTTACCATGATGTCAGGGGTAACTTATGTGCGAATTGATGATGAGGGGTTGCATGTTCTCATTGATGAAAAACCACAAGTACTGGCTGTTGATTCTATTATTATTTGTACAGGTCAACTGGAATCACACCCCTTATTAGAACCATTAAAAAAATCAGGGAAAACAGTGCATTTAATTGGAGGCGCATTTAAGGCCCTCGAGCTCGATGCTCGGCACGCGATTGATCAAGCCAGTCGGCTGGCAGCCTTAATATAATAGGGGTGTTCAGATTAATATTAGTTAAATCGAATAAAATGAGTGCATTCGTCTGGGAATTCTGATATGATACTGAGCAATTTTTGCATAGATTAATCTATATATGGATTATATTTATATTTTTTGGGAATCTTATGACATCAGAATTAAATAACTTCAGCGCTCTCAATTTATCCGACGCACTTCTCAAGGCTTTAGATGAATTAAAATTTCAAACCCCATCCGCTATTCAGCAGCAAACGATACCATTGATGTTGCAGCGGCGTGACTTAATTGGACAAGCACAGACTGGCACAGGAAAGACTGCCGCATTTGCTTTACCTATTTTGCAATTACTACAACCCAAGCAACAAGGTCCACAGGCATTGATTTTGGCGCCAACGCGTGAGCTGGCGATTCAAGTCGCTGAGCATTTTAGGCTCTTGAGTGCCTACCAACCCAGCACGAAGGTTACCGTATTGTGTGGTGGTCAAGATTATCGTCCTCAGTTAAAGGAATTACGCGATGGTGCGGATATTGTTGTTGGAACACCCGGACGAATTCTCGATCACATTGATCGCGGTACTTTGAAGCTTGATAATTTAAGTACCTTTGTGTTAGATGAAGCTGATGAGATGTTACGAATGGGCTTTATTGAAGATGTTGAAACGATTTTGGCAAAACTACCTGAAGAAAGACACATTGCATTATTTTCAGCAACGATGCCGCCACGCATTCGACAAATAGCCAATCGATATTTAAAAGATCCTGCTTCTGTTGAAATCCGTATGGATACCGCTACAGTGAAAAGTATTGAGCAACGCTTTTTATTTGCATCTCAGGGGATGAAACCTGACGCATTGTTGCGGATTCTTGCAGTAGAAGCCTGTCAAGGGGTGATTGTATTTGTTCGGACAAAGAGCAGTACCGAGGAAGTTGCTGAAATTTTGCAACACCAAGGCCATCGGGCGATGGCGATTCATGGTGATATTACGCAAGCCTTGCGTGAACGAATTGTTCTGCAATTTAAACAAGGGATGATTGACGTATTGGTTGCGACAGACGTTGCAGCGCGCGGCTTGGACGTGGAGCGCGTGACCCATGTAATCAATTATGATATGGCTCATGACTGTGAAACTTATGTGCATCGAATTGGTCGTACAGGTCGTGCAGGTCGGAGTGGGGTGACTATTTTATTTGCAACCCCTAAAGAGTCTCGTATGTTGACCAACATTGAGCGTCACACTCGTCAACGCATTGAAAAAATTACAGTGCCGAATGATCACACCATTCAAATGGCTAAACAGCGCCAATTCATGACCAATATTACTGATCGTTTGCAAAATGAACATTTGACCAGCTATCGAAATATTATTGACACCTATCTTAAAGAAAATGAGACCATCGCACCAGCTGATGTCGCAGCGGCATTGGCCTTATTGTTGAATCAAGACAAGCCATGGCAACATGAAGTATCCTTCCCTAAACCAGCACGAACGGTAAAAGAGGGACGGGTATCACAGGGTTCTGAGAGCAGAGGGTCTCGTGGAGCCTCATCAGGTGGTGCTAGTGCTCGCTCGTCAATGGGTAACGATACGGAGCAGAAAAGTTACCGTGCTGATTATCCGCAGGAATTATTTCGAATTGACGTTGGCCGTGTGCATGGGGTGAAGCCGGGTAATATTGTTGGTGCGATTGCCAATGAGGCAGGTTTGCAAAGTCGGTTTATTACAGGCCTTAAAATACATGATGATCACTCAACGGTTCGCTTGCCCAAAGGCATGGCCAAAGAAATATTTCATGATCTGAACAAGGCTTGGGTTTGTGGTCGACAGTTGAAATTGACATCGCTGGGTATAGGCTAATATCAATACGAATCCGAGCTGCTGTCTGTTAGGACTTCCATGGGTTTTTAGTTTTGCTTGACACAGACCCGGACGTGCCGTGGCTTGAGGTGTAAGCAAGACCCAAGGGATGTGGAAGCCTTATGAAGCGGAAACAGAAATACAAATCAGAAAATTTGGTAGATAGTTATAGGATCATCTCGGGAAGGTATATCATCCATCCTTGCATTAAAAATGACTCATTGTTTGATGCAAGGATAAGACCTACTCCACGGATGATCCTTATTTTCTTAATGTGTTGATAAGGTCAAGTATGAAAATTATTTCTACCCTGGTCATTTTGTTTTTTTCTATGTGGGTATCAGCTGCTCCTCCTCTTAATAACATCGTTGTTTTTGGCGATAGTTTGTCAGATAACGGGAATCTTTATGAATACCTGAAACATCAACTACCCCTTTCCCCACCTTATTTTAATGGACGTTTTTCAAATGGCCCTGTGTGGGTTGAACATTTAATTCGATATTATTATCCCATGAACGCTAAAGATCATTTATTGGATTATGCCTTTGGGGGTGCTGGCGTCCTTGAAGATGATGATGGTGATGCCATGTTTACTCTGCGTCGTGAACTCAATAGCTATTTTCTAGCTCATCAAGAAAAAGCAGATGAGCGCAGTTTATATGTCATGTGGATTGGCTCTAATAACTATTTAGGGGTCCCAGACGATGTCGAACAATCTGTTTCAGATGTCATTCTTGGGATTGAACATGCGTTGCAGCGTCTAGTTAAGAATGGGGCTAAACATATCTTGGTGGTGAATGTGCCTGATTTAGGAAGGACACCCGCAGCCAAAGAGTTTGATGCAGTTGCAACACTTACCTATCTATCTAGACGGCATAATGACTTATTAGAAAAATTGATACAAAATTTTAAGGCGCACCATCCTGAGATTCAATGGATTTATTTTGATGTCAATGTTGTTTTTGAGGACGTTTTTGACAAGCCATTATATTATGGATTTACTAATATCACCGACACTTGTTATGAGGCAATCATCCCGAATAAATCAAGTAAGCGTTTCGGTGTTTTAAAAATGGCATCGTTTATTCAACCCAAAATGGGCAAAGATGTATGTAACGGCTATTTATTTTTTGATCCAGTTCATCCCACGGAACCGGTTCACCTATTGATGGCAGAGCGCACAAAAATGTTACTTGATAATGAAGGGATTGAGTTCGAAGACTAATGCTCTCAATCCTACCATCCCTTGTGCGCGCAGATTTGCTCATAGGCTTTACGAATCTTTTGAGTTTTTTCATTGGCGTTTTTAATCATTGCCTCAGATAACCCTTTCGCGATTAATTTATCAGGATGATTTCGACTCATTAATCGACGATAGGCCTTTTTAAGATCCTGTTTTCCGATTGTGGGAGATACTTCTAAAATAGCATACGCATGATCCAATAGATTGGGCGGGGTGTGATAACGACGCTGGTTGTTGGATGAAGATGAAGAGTAGGATTGTTGATTCGTTTGTCTATACGTTGAGTCATGAAAGAAATCTTCATAAAAACGGGCTTGTTTATTGAGTGGGGCAAATCCCAAAAGGCTCAATACCTCATTGAGTTGCGTTTGAGTTTTGCTGGTGAATCCATCAACTTTAGCAATACGGTATTGGATATCTATAAATAATCGAATCAAGTCATTATTATTATAAGCGGCGCGTTGAAATGATAGGACCGAGGGTGCGAGTTGAAACCGGGGATTTTTTCCCTGAATAAAAAGGGCTTCTGCATTTTTTTTTTGGGCACGGCTTAAGCCCAGTTCCTGCATGATGGTTTTAGCAGCCTCGATGACAGACTCAGAAACACGCCCATTCGCTTTAGCAAGGTGACCCATGACAGCAAAGGTGGTTTCAAGAAAAATTTTCTGGACCGCTCGGCGTTTTTCCGTATGATAGGACCAGTGTGGCTTAGAAAAATGAATCGCTAGCCCGCGATCAAAAAAATTGCCGATCAGAATACCAAACAGCGCTCCTGCAGGGCCTGCCATCAGGAAGCCAAAAAAAGCACCAATTAATTTTCCCCACCAGTTATTGCTGTTGAAGAAACGTCGTGAATCCATTTTAACTCCTTTACCAGCCTCTTTTTATACTATCAGGCAACAATATTGTCAATCAAATGATTGAGCAAATTTCCATGTTATCCCAAATTACCGTTTGTATTGAACAACGCAATAACCCCGGGAAATTTTCAATGAGTTGAGTGCATTAAAATTATCGAGACCTTACAGTTGTATTCGATAACCGTATCATTCTACTAACTATTTGAAAAACAAATGTTCGGTATTGAATAAATTAAAACAGTTTGATAACATGCCGAAAACCCTAGTGCCTCATCAACATTGAATCCTCGGGTTGGCGCTTAGATTGCGTTCAGATTTAAACGATTTTATTGGGCAAAAAGCGCAGGACTAGCACCGCTAATCTGAGCATTTTTGCCCAATAAAATCGTTTAAAGATGCATGCAAGCTAGGATGCCAACCCGAGGATTCAATGTTGATGAGGCACCAGTCTTGGGTTAAAAAATCCAACTTTTCTATTTATAAAAGGATATTAACATGTTTCCATTGATAATCCCTTTCATTGCAGGAGCCGCTACCACGACCACCACAGCATTGGCTGAGTTGTTTGCAGGCGGTGTGGTGGTAGGGGGCACAGCAGTTGGCGGTTGGTGGTGGTTTTCAAAAAAGCCTAAAGAGACCTTATCAAAAGCGCAGGAAGCGGCGTTAGTGACGCAAGTTCAGATAACCAATGATCGTATTGAGAAAGCCAAATTGAAAATTACATCGCTTTGCGAGACAATGCTTCATTTAGTGCTCGCAGTGGATACAGCAAAAAGCGGATCTCAAAAAAACACGCTAGCCCTTCAGAAAGTAGTGCAAAAAATTTCAGAAACCACCCTTGCGTTGACAGCGGCCATCACCCGAGAAAAAGAATCGTGTGAAAAATTAGTCATAGCCATTCCTGCCTTAGAACAAATTTCAAAAAAAAGCCTGCAAATGAGTGAGGATGCCGTAAACAGCTTAACTGTGTTGAATCAACTCCTTTCTGAGAAGAATCGAGATCTGGTTGAAACAAAAGTGGGTATTCTTCAAATGAATACGGCACTTTGTCAACTGACCTCTGCATTTGGTTTGATTCAACAACTCAAATTAGAGAACGCAAGCTTACGTGACACCATCATAGAAAAAGATCAACATATTCAACAGTTGGAAACAGGAACGCATCGGATGATTGAACAATGTCGGTTTTTTAAACAAGCATTGGAATTAACAACACATCAATCAGTTTCCAGGCAATTATTAACTAACGAAAACACAGGGAGTGATGAACATGCTAGAGCAAATACGGTTACAATTGATTAATGTTTTTGCATTTGGATTCGGCTATCTTAGGCGGGCACAGACTCGATGTCGTGAGTGGTTTTCTAAACCCCAAAATGAATATCCTATGGATGAATCAGGTGCATTGCTGCGCCATTATATGGCTCACCAGAGTTGGTTTGATGGCTTAAGTTCAAGTTGGAGTGGCCGCTCTTTTTTTAAACAAATAATCATTGTCAGTTCCGTTGTTTTATTTTCTGGGTTGATGGGGATTTTAGTGAACGCACCTATTGTGATCATGCTTTCAGTTGCAGTTGTATCGGCAATGATGCATCGGTTGCTCGTGGCTCATGAAACCAATCGCCGTGAAGGGGGAATGATTATCATCAACCAAGCCATCAAAGTAACGAGTGAAAATTTAAATAACAGCATGGCGTTATTTAATGAGGCTTCAACAGCAGCGCATCAGGTCAAGCATCAGCTTGAGCCCCAGGTTGCTGAAATGGAACAATGCGTTGTTGCGATGAAATCAGCGTGTGCAACCATTAATCAAGAAAATCAGGCGCTTATGAAGGAAGCTGAGACGATGAATACAATAGCAGATGCGCGTCTTGTACAGGAAAACAGTGTGAATAGTAGTTATCAGGCCATCGTTGAGCGATTTAAACAACAGGCTGACGTGATTCACACAGCGACTACAACGATAGAGCAGGTGGGATCATCAGCTTTACAATTTTCTGAAATCGTGGTGGATTTTCAACAACATCAAGACCACCTCGTCCAGTCCGCAAAGTATTTTAATTTATTTATGGCGCAATCAGTCGCTGCAACAGGATTGGAAAAAGCAGCTGTTCAAAATGATCTGATTCAATGTTTAAATGCTGAGTTGGATGACAATGATGCGTTTATTAAGGCTTATATGGGGAGGCATCAGGCTTTGGTGGTCCATTAGTGCCTCATGACCTAAATACGTTTTCCAATGATTGTCGTTTGTGAATTGAGTGCGATTTGCCCCGGATTTATTTCGGGGTTAGTCGCACTTAATGTCTGGGATCTATCCATCAATCACATCCCCTGCTTATTAGCCAAACGGGAGGTGATTGGCAAGTTGATTGACTTCAGTAATCTCTTCTTCAACAGACAGACTACCAACAAATTCTACTGGTAAATCCATGCGCCAGCCAGAGGCTGAAGGCGTCACTTCTTGTTGTGTAGAACCTGATAAAAGGAATAAACACGCTATGACATCACTTGTATTTTGCGAGATTGACCTTTTGGGGACATTTGAGAAATTCAGTTCTCGATCGAGATTAGCAGCATTGAGTAACTGCTCAAGCGGTGATTGACTTCTTTGTGAGGCAACTTCGGGGCTGCTTGGCCCTTTGGAGAAGAAGGTATTCTTCGAAGGCTCGGTCATCCCTTGAGGTAGAACGGATGACTTTGGTTTACTTCTAGAAGGTTTATCTAAACATATTTTTTTCGGAGGCGCGCCTTCTTGAGCATCCGGTAATGGATTGGGAACAGAAAAATCAACCTTATCCTTTGGTGGCAATTTCCCTCTAATGGTGGTTTTTGGTCTAGCAATTTCAGGTTGATCAACCGGTAAATCAGGGGCATAATCCATTGGGTTTGATCCTCGGATGCCACAAGCAAGACCGCTCTCAGCCATTGAATCAGGTCTGACATCCATGGCGCTTGATGCTTGGAAACCGTGAGTAGGCGTGCTAAGGCTTGCTTCTGGAGGAGTCAACACGGGTTGGGCTGCTACTCCTTTAGTGAATATCTTTGGGATTTTGCCGGTGTAATCTTCGATGATGACCCCTTTTTCCGTTTCGTTATAAATACTATTAACCCTTTCTTGGTGAGTGCCTGTAGCGATGCAAAGGTGACGACCTGCCTGCATCTGTATTGCCACTTGGGTAAAGTGAGTCGCAAGACAGCTTGGTGCCAACATGACCTTAACGCCTACAGGACAGCATGCCGATGCATGTTTAAACAGACTGGCCCCAGAATACTTCGTTAGCATTAAAATGCAACCAGGCTGTAATGCCTGGATCCCATTCGTGAGATCGGTTGTGTTTAGGCCTGACTCTAACTGCAATATGACCCCTGGTCTTAATGCCGTGGCTGCAGTAGCAATTTTCTCTGACATGTCACTCTTTAACTTGAGTCCACAACGTGGTTTCAAGCTTGCGGCGAGAAGCTTAATGTTTTCTGTAGAAATCGTTGTATTTCTCAATTGAAGCATTACGCCAGGATTTAATGCTTCTGCAACTTGAATCAGAATATTTAGGGGAAGATTGGTAGATAATTCCAAAATTCCACCGGACTGTACACGATGACTGGCTGCCAAAATAATATCTTTTGTCGTTTTTTCATCCAAAAATAAAGTTGATCGTCGTTCTGACATCATTTGAGCAATTTTTTCAACTGTTGCTATTGGCGTTTCTGATGATAGCTCAAGTGAGTTATCACGCAATCTGTCAACAATTTTTAGAAGTGTCGGCTCTATAATCGTTCCGTCCTCTATCCTAAGGATTACTTCATACTTTGTATTCCACATATGTCGAGCAATAATTGATGCAGCATTCTTATCTAAAATTAGGGTTCTTTTGCCAAGGACGCTATTAAAGAATATTTGGATGTTGTCGCTTGTGTCTTCACCCTCAAATTTAACGACGGCCCCAAGGGGTAAGGACACAGCCAATAGTTCAACAAGGTTCTCTGGAAGATCCTTCATCACTGCTGCAGAAAGGTTTAATCCTTGACCTGCTTGCATTAAAGGCTCTATGGTTGTTAGTAAAGCCTTTTCGTTTGGCGGGATTTTATCGCCTCTTGTTAGTTCGCGTCTCAATGATTCTATCTTCATAAAAATATACATGTTATTTTCTCACGATTAAAAAATGCCCGCTAAATAACTGGGTTGTTTATTAAGGGAGCATTGTATGTTAATAACATCCAAATGTAAAATTTATTCAACATGGCTACTTGGGTGCAATTGAAAAGTGGCCTGAGTCGTGCTGCAATGGGGTCATTGTCGTTGAATTAGAGTCAAAATTAGGAATGAAATACGATTATCAACTGCCACAGGGTCATTTATCTTTTGATATAGGCTATCTCTGGATGAATTATTTAAATGCCATTACAAGCTATGCTGAAGATGGGGTTATTGACACGGGCGGTGTTCCCTCTCTTGGAGCCACGAATAGAACAGCCAATGTTAATTTGAATGGATTGTATTTCGGTTTGAAATGGTCTGGAAATATCTAATCCTAGAAAAACAGTCAAACCAATGTTTTCCTCCTTATCAATCCCCTCCGTTCAAATGCTTACTGGGAATGGGGCTTTTTAATTCAATGATGTCCTGCACTGATTTTCCTTTGGTAGGGCTGAATCGATGGTGTCAATTTGAATATAACTAACATTATAGTTACAACTGTCTTTGAACTTTAGGTTTGAGTTTGGAATGGTTGTATTCTCCAATAATCCTTTATTTGTGAAAATATTTTTTAATTTATCACGTTGGATTGTATTGTTGCAGGTGATGCTTATCGTTCCAATAACTTGTTCATTAGGGCTTAATTTTTGAAATGCCTGGCTGTATTTCAGTTTTAAGTAATAATACTTCATTAAGATAAATAAACTATCACGTCGGTTGCCTGCGATTAAAAATGTTGCTGGATCATCCGGTGTAAATTGGAGGGACATCAACAAGGAATTTTTATTGGGATAGTCTATTTTTTGTAGATGTAATTGGCCATGAATTGTGGGCGTATAGAGCAGTGTATTACATCCAGTATGTTCCATTAAGACATTCATGCCTTTTGTAATGATTAAAATGCCCAATAAGCTGAGAATAATTTTTTTATGAAAGGGGGATTTATGTTTGCCAGTGACCCTATAAAAAAGAGCCAGCACGATTATAATGAGCAGGCTTAGGCCAAAGATGTCTGTCAAAATCCCCAATAATGTTTGTATTTTTAATAAGCCTAGACCAAAGAGTGGGTGGTAGCTTTCTATCATGGTTATTCCTTTGTTAGCTTAAGACCATTGGGTACAATGGGTTCATGATGGGCTAATCGAGCAGTACATGCATTGAGTTTCCGAGTAGAATAAAAAAAATATCTAAATCGTTGAATTTAACAATTTAAAGTGTTAGATTGCCAGCAACAATTTAAAGTGTAG
>CANJHO010000036.1 GCA_947474165.1 Legionellaceae bacterium | reverse complement strand
CTGTTGTGATGTCTATCAGATGAGATGGGATTTTTTAGGGGTACTCTCGGCCTGCGCCATTTATTAGCGGGTTATTAGCCCCGTCTACAATTGCGATTATTAACAACGATTTGTATTCAAAATTGCAATGAGGCTTATGAGCCAGCGATGACTTACGCTTTAAAATATCAAATAAATGATAGTATCAATAAGCTACTCGACAAAAAAAATATAACGATAACGCCCAGGATATTTCATGACATCATGGCGAACCAATCAACACCAGAGGCTATCAAAATAAAATTACTAGTAAAAGCCTGTCGGTTATTGCCTGGCACTCAAGCCGAGATTATTGGTTGTCAACATCAGACTATTTTAGCTTATCTCATGAAGGAAAAGCCTCATCAGTATCTGAACAAAGTGCTGATAGAGTTAAATAAAACCGATCCCAATATCAATAAAAAAATAGCTTTTTTAAATCAGATTAACTTTGATAGCCATCTACAGAAGATTTCAAACAAAATAATAGAGTTAAACGAATATAATACAACAAAAAAAACTGTTTGCTCCCAAAGAAAAGCTACGGAGGCCTCTAAGCTGTATGAACATCTGATTAACGCAAAAGCCCAATTGTTGCAATCAGATAGCACCTTGAATTTTAAAAAAATCCGCTTTAAAACAGACTGCACAAATAGAATCAATGACGCCATGCCATTCCTAGAGCAACACCGGGGCTTTAAAAAAATACTGACTGTCCTACTGCTTATTTTAGCCTTTCCTATCGCATTGCCATTGTATGCAGCAGGATTTTTCTCAACAAAAACCGATTCTGCCATTAAATTGAATGCGTTTACTCAAGCATTAAACGCAACTAACCAATATTAAAAAAAATGTAACTCGCCAGGTTGTAGATAAATTTGTTTTTTATTCTATCAAAATGCATATACGTAATCCTGAACGCAGTGAAGGATCGCCTGAGTATGGCTCGGATATGGTCAATTTGAGATCCTTCGCTACGCTCAGGATGACGTACCTGGGGAGTTATAAAAAAATTACATTTTAAATAGCGTATCAATAAGATCCAGCGAGGATCCTATCAAAGGGTCTAATAACCGATTTAAGGTCCCTGTAATTAACAGCATGATTAATATAAGAAAACCAATACGCTCAATATTAAGGTACCGTATGGCCCAACGGGGGGGAAGAAGGCTTGCTATGATTTTACTACCATCCAAAGGTGGAATGGGAATTAAATTTAAAAAACCCAAGACTAAATTAATAAAAATCCCAGCTTGTGAAGTCAGTAGCAAAAAAAGGGCGGGCCTGGAGAGTTCAGGATGGCATAAAGTGGCTATTTTGAAACCTATCGCCCACAACAATGCCATGAGCAAATTAGAGAGAGGCCCCGCAGCGGCAACTAGAGCCATGTCACGCCGAGGTTTTTTTAATCTTGCCCAATTGATGGGAACAGGTTTTGCCCAACCAAAAACAAAGTGAAATTGGCTCAATAACGCAATGAGAACAGGAACCAGTAAGGTTCCTACCAGATCAATATGGCGTAAGGGATTAAGGCTCAAGCGTCCTAATGATTTCGCAGTCGGATCACCAAAGCGGTTAGCGACATACGCATGAGCTGCTTCATGTAAAGTGATAGCCAATAATACAGGAACAGACCATACGGCTATTTTTTGTACCAGTGTTAGCATGTGGGCTCACTTAAAAACCAGCGCTTTAAGATCCTGACGTCGAGCGAACAATTAACACATCACATTCCGCACTGTGCAAAATCGAATTGGCCGTCGAGCCTAGTAATAATGCCAAACCGTGCTTTCCATGGCTGCCTGTCACAATGAGATCGACCTTGTGCTCTTGCGCCACACGTAACACTTCATTTTTCGTTGATCCAAACTCAAGCAGGCGATGCTTTGCATCAACGCCCAAACGATTGGCAAGGGTATTCAGCTCTTTTTCTGCTTGCTCACGGATGGATACCTCAACTTCCGCAAATCCTGCAAATCCTGGGTAGGCATAGGCAGGGATAGGCTCAACCACATGCACTAAGAATAATTCCGCTTTATTTTCGTCAGCAATTTTTTTTGCTTTATGCGCTGCACTAATGCCGACTTCATCAAAATCCGTTGCAAACAAAACCTTCTTATACATTTTTCTCTCCTTGTGAACCTTATTGATAAAGCCTAGCAGATATATGAAAAATATCTACCCTGCGTCATTTAAATCAGCAATTGCACGAACCCATGGTTTAAATTGTGTAATCTCCTTGGGTAACTGATGAATGGCATTGTTCGCGGCTTGACGCTGTGTAAACTCGCCCAAGGTCAACACGTACCATTGAATACCCTGACGTTGTGTGCTTCGCACCTGAGTTTTTCCAACCAGATGATGCACGCCTATAAAACGTATTAATTCATCCTTGTTATGACTTGCTATTAATTGGATAGTGAAACGACTTTGTAAAACGATAGGATGAATTGATTTACCCTGAATCGATGCAGGCACATTGCTTGCTTGTTTTATAATTTTTGGCACCACAATGACTTTATCCACGACAACCAAAGAGCTATCCAGAGCCCCGTCCTCTTCATCTATGGGAGCCAAATCCGCTCGGTGCAATGGAATGGGTAATATTGCCTGGCGTATCGCTGCCACCTCATAAGAGGGTATCTCACTTTTAAAAACAGGTTCAATCTGCGGCAATGCAACCTCAGTTGAAATGGAGACCGACGAAGGCGTTTGATTTAAAAAAGCCATTAATACAGATTGAAAATCTTGCGCATGCCAAACATAATTAGCACCAAGCCCGACACATAAAACACCAGCAGCAATACTCATCTGTCGAAAGAGTTTTTCAGTCCCAGCTGATGCGCTTGCTTTGCTACTAAAAAAATAGGGCATTCGTTGATTAATATCTGCAAGATGTCCGGCTGTCAGTTGATAAAACTTTTTCAGCTTGGCATCTGTCACTATTTTTTCAACCGATTGACGAGGTAATAAATTTTGAAGCAAATAAATTTTTGTTTCAGCCTCACTTAAAACACCCAACTCTATACTCTGAACCATGCCCTGATAGGTGTTTTGCTCCAGCCTATTTAAGGTGGAAACCAATGAAAAATCAGACACCAAACACACATGAAAATAGCCCTCATGGCCTTGTTCTTGCAATTCGCCTAACATCTCTTCGACAAAAACTGCCGAAAGAAAATGGGCCTCATCAATAATCAGCATGCGATGGGACTTGTCTTCACTACAAATCGCTATAAAATTTGAGAGCGATGCCTCACCATCCATACGCAGTAAAGCTTTGAGTTGATCCAAAAATAAAGCCCTGTTAAACATCGAATCAACAACAATACGATAAGCTGCCACCTCAGGCGCCAATACTTTAGACAATAAATTAGAAAACGTTGTTTTTCCACTGCCCTTTTCACCCAAGACTGCAACCATCATCTGATTATTTAAGCTGATCTGTTTAATGACCGCCATCGTCGATAACCATGAAGCAGGTTGAAGCATCTGATTCACCGCGAGTGGACCGTCTTCCGGGCATGTTCGTATGATTCCATCATTCATTTTAATCTCCCTTGATTTTTGTGAGCTTCCCCATCAGGCAACACAAGCACATCCGATTGCATCGAGGAAAATCCGGATTGAATACGAGAAAGATAGCGTATACCGCGCAACGTCACAATGTTAAATTTTTGGCAATGTTAGTATTTCGCCCCTTTGACGTTTGAAGCGAAGCGCAATAGTTATACTGCGCGCAGTATAGTCGCTGACGTGTGATTGGTTTTCACTCGGTTCCGACGTACCGCGGCTTGTCCGCGGTATCCAGAGATCTAAGAGGTAAAATCAGCGACTAGTTATTCTATTATCAAGCTTCAAAAGGGTGGAAAAATAACAAGTCAAAAAATTAACATTGTGGCCGCACGCAGTATAAATATCAGGACTCGCCATAAATATATTTAATAATGTTATTGGCAACCGCTTTAACTGTTAATTTATCGGTTTCAAAACTAATGTCTGCCATTTCTTCATAAAACGGCTCACGCTCATCCCGCAATAATTCTAAACGACCCTCTAAATCATCCGTCTGTAACAAAGGTCGTTTGGTATCCCGCTTTGTGCGCTCAAACTGTTGTTGCAATGAAGTTTTAAGATAAATCACTGTTCCACGTCCAGCCAAAGCATTGCGATTCTCTGGCGTCATCACAACTCCCCCGCCTGTTGCTAATACAATGTTGGTTTTTTGGGTCAACTCATCAATCACTTTTTGTTCGCGACGACGAAAACCTTCCTCCCCCTCAACATCAAATATCCAAGCAATATCAGCGCCTGATCGATCCTCAATGACCTCGTCTGAATCATAGAACTCCAATTTGAGCTCTTTTGCCAAAGTACGGCCTATTGTGCTCTTTCCAGCCCCCATAGGCCCTATTAGAAATATATTGCGTACTTTAACGATGCTCATTTTTAATTACTTACCCCTTCAACTCAACTCAAGACATCAAAATAGACGCCCTAATATACCACTTTACTACGATGGCTCCGCGACCGGCTAACTAAACTTCATCAATTCTACACCTTTAAGCGGCGAGAAAGAATAACTTTGACATTTCATCTGATCTCTTAGGAATTAATAAATCCCTTATTTATCTTTGTATGATTGTTAGCGATTATCCTAGGAGTAATGAAAATGAGCAACTCCTCATTGTTCGATGTGGTCTGTGTTCTACTAAATAAACGACCAACAATCGGTAATCCCCCTAAAAATGGAATACGCGTCATCGTATCATTTTTATTGCGTGTATAGATCCCACCTAAAACAATTGTTTGTCCATTATTGACCAATACATTGGTTTGAATCGATTTGGTCGTCACAATCGGCACCCCATTCACCCGTTGAAGCGAATTCGAATCCTGGGTAATTAACAAATCCATCAACAATTGACCATCCGGTGTGATTTGAGGCGTTACCTTTAAACTTAACACAGCTTTTTTAAAAGCCACCGCAGTAGCCCCGCTCGAGGTCGCTTGTTGATAAGGAATATCTTCCCCCGATTGAATCATAGCCGATTGCTGATTGGTCGTCATCAAGCGCGGTCTTGCGATAATTTCAGCTCGCCCCTCACTTTCTAATGCAGATAATTCAAGATCAAGCAAAATACCATTCCCCAGTTTTGCAATAGCAAGCCCAATGGATGCAGGTGGCGCAAGGCCTGCCAAAGGAAGTGCTGCAAAATCTTGATTCAAACGCTCAGCAAGAACAGGTAGAATACCTTGTTTAAACTGATTGGCACCCGCTAAAGTCCCACTCACAAGCTGAGGCTTAGAAATACCCCAACGCACGCCGAGATCATCCTCACAATTTTTCACTAAATCAACAATACGCGCCTCTATCACCACCTGTTTGATGGGGATATCCAATCGTTTAATAAAACCCCTGATTTCTTTTATTTTATCATCCGTGTCTTGTAACCACAGTGTGTTGGTTCTGGCATCAACACTCACAGCCCCTTTCTCTGATAACAAACGATTTGATTGATCCTTTAGCATCACCGCCAAATCAGCCGCCTTGGCATAATTGATTTGTAATAATGCCGAATGTAATGGCGCTATTTTTTTTAAGGCCTGCGCTTCAGTCAAGCTTATATTTTCACGCGCTATCAAAGAACCCACCTTATCAATGAGCAATACATTGCCTCGCTGACGTTTATCCAAGCCCTGGGTTGTCACAATAATATCGAGTGCTTGTTCCCAAGTCACCTCATTTAAACAAAGCGTGATATTCCCCACGACTGAATCACTGATCACCATATTCATGTGGCTAAATTCTGACAACAACTGCAAGACGGATCGCACTTGGATGTCCTTAAAATTCAAGGTGATATGGTTTTCTTTTGACAGCTTATTGACAATCAATCCCTCCAATCCCTCTGCCTTTTGCACAGGGTCGAATGGATTTCTGCCTTGCAATTTTTCTGAAAGGCTAATCTTAGCTGACAGATTCAATGCGGGTAAAACCTCAGCCTGCTTTGGAGCCCTATTGTTAACCCCTTGAATATACCGCCTCAACTCATGAGGATGGCGCTCATGGCATGCAACAAGCATCAGCAGGGTTAAAGCCATGCAAAAATTCCCGCCCAAAAATTTCAGTGCAGGCAAGTGATTACGCTTTGATGCTATTCGCGTTTTATTGATGTTTACACTCATTGGATAGGGTATCTATAAATTTTTGCAATCAGATGAACTTTTAATCGATCGCCGGGTTGATAGGGTGCTTTTTCAGACAATGCTCGCTCAATCACAAGGTCATGACACGTTACCATCCGTTTCATTTGGGTCAGCCGACTTAAAAATTTAAATAATTGAGGATATTGCCCAGAGAGTGTCATTTGAATGGGTAATTCAATATAAAAATCATGACGAACCTCTAATGTTGGCGCAAACAATTCCACGCTCAACCCACTGGCAGTGGCGGTTTTGGAGAGATCATCCAAAATACCCGGCAATTCCTGTTGGGATGGCCATTGCAGAAGCCTCTGTGCCAAATGTTGGTCGAGGATTTTTAATTGAACTCGATAAGCCTCAAGTGGAGAAGCCTCATGCTGTTTTTGTTCAAATTGACGCTTCAATATAACTTCTTCAGTACTAAGCAAGTGATATTGCTCCCTATTTTTTTTAACAAACAAGTCATAACCTATCCCCATGATGAACAATGATAAAAAAACAACCCCCACTATTTTAATCGGTTTTGGGTAGGCCAAAAAATCGCCCAATCCCAGTTCAAAACGATTGAAAAGAATCATGAGGCTTGACGCCTAATGAGCAAGGATTTCAAAGTAAAATGCAGCTTAAACTCATTATTTCCGCTGGTGGTTTTAATTTCAGTTAATAAAGGTGCCACTATCAACGCATTGGCCCCTAAGGTACGCATCAATTCTGAAATACTCATAGAAGAATCTGCATAACCCAATAACGTGACCTGATATCCCACGCATTCTATCCGATTCAAATACACGCCACTGGGTAACATGTTAGCCAGCTCCTCCATCAAACGAAGCGGCACTGAGCGCATGGCTTCTAAATTTTGTAGAAGCCATAGGTTTGATAACCGTGATTGTCTTAGGGCTTTCATTTCTTTAATTACTTTAATCTGTTGAACCGATTGCCTGATTTCACCCTGCAATTCCTCATTGCATTCGCGCGCGCTGTCAGCAAGCCATTTTGCCTGGTAATGCATAAAAAAAATGATAACAGCCGCCATACTGAATCCTACCCACAGATATCTGATGAGTTGATATTGTTCTTCTGCCCGTTTTTTTTCACGCCAGGGCAATAAATTGATATGAGTCATGTCAATATCCCCCTTGCGGTAACGAAAGCCCCCAGGCTTTCATTAACATCGGCGCATCTTCAATGAACTGGTTACTCACCGTGTTGGGGTGACGAAAAGGGTTCACAACACCCGTAGGAATATTCAATAAAGCCTGCAGTCTGTCAGACAAACCCGGCAACATCGCAGAACGCCCTGCCAATAAAATATAATCCACAGCGACCTGCTCTGTGATAAAAAAGAAATGCACGGCCCGCTGGAAAGGCAGCAACATCGATTCATGGATGGGGTGAGTCAATTGACGCGCATCCAAGCACACTTCATGAAATAAAACTAACCGCATCCCTTGCAACACAAATAAATGGGTATATTCATCCCCGATATCTAAAATAAGGATATTTTTTTTATCTAAATTCATCGGCAAACCCACCAACATGAAAGGGGCTGCACGTTCAACCGCGTAGGATTCAACATCCACTAGGGCCGGCTCAAGGCCTGCAAGTGTCAACACCGCCATTCGCTGCTGAACATGCTCAGCCCTCGTAGCGACCATCAATACATCAAGCATTGCCGCCTTTTTAGCAGAAGGTCCAAGCACATTAAAATCAAGATTAATGTCATGAATAGGGTAAGGGATGGCTTGCTCTGCCTCTGTGATAACCAGTGCCTCAATGTCACGATGAGTCACGTCATGATTCATTTGAATAATTTTACTGATAACCAATGCATCCGGAATAGCACAAGCAGCCTGCTTACTGCTAAATGATGAGGTGTTTAGTATTTTTTTAATGCAGCAGGCCACCTGATCCTTGTTTTGGATAGCATGACCCACCATGGCCTTATCGGGTAATTCACTACAGCCATAGGCGCTTACAGTAACCTGTGAGCCCGTTGAAGATAATTCAAGAATGCGAACGGCAGTTGAACTGATATCAACGCCAAGTATTGGACGATATTTGGACTTAAACACGATAACCCTTCCTGTTGTTTTGGACTCATTGCAGTTTACTTTTCCATACCTGCGGCGGGATGTTAACCTAACTTTAAATAAATAGAAAGAAGCAGAAAAAAATAAATGCTTTGAGGTATACTTGAAAAAATTTAAATAGTTGGGTTGAGATCTTTATCATGACTGCATCACTCATCGATGGCACCAAAGTTGCCACTGAACTTAAACAACAAATCAAAAAAAATGTCTCAGCGCATATCCTCCAGGGGCATCGCGCACCGGGACTTGCTGTGGTGATATTAGGTAATGATCCCGCCTCACAAATTTATGTAAAAAACAAACGTAAAGCATGTGATGCCGTGGGGTTTAATTCCTATGCCTATGATTTGCCTGCAACAACCACTGAAGCGGCACTCATCGAGCTTATCGACACCCTCAACAACACTGAAGCGGTTGATGGCATTCTAGTGCAACTCCCTCTGCCGGCTCATATCAACCCGGCTATCATTATTGAACGCATTCAACCCTCAAAAGATGTCGATGGCTTTCACCCCTATAATTTTGGTCGACTCGCACAAGGCAACCCCCTACTGAGACCTTGTACGCCCTATGGTGTTATCCAATTATTAGATTATTATCAACTGCCTTTACGGGGAAAAAATGCGGTTATCGTTGGCGCTTCTAATATTGTCGGAAGGCCCATGGCCCTTGAATTACTGTTCGCGAAGGCAACGGTAACGATTTGCCACAGTGCGACGCAAGGCTTAGAACAACACATTCGAGCGGCTGATTTAATCGTGTGTGCCACGGGATCCTATAATGTCGTTAAACCTGACTGGTTAAACGCCGCACAAATTCTTATCGACATTGGAATGCACCGTGGTCAAGATGGAAAAATTCACGGCGACATCGACTTTCATGCTGCAAAAAAGAAAGTACGCTGGATAACACCTGTTCCAGGGGGCGTCGGGCCTATGACCATTTGCACCTTACTGCAAAACACCATGCAAGCAGGAGGCCTTCCTGAGCTACCAGTTTAGGGGACTGTAACAGTCCCTAACCGTTAAGGATCAAAATCCTTCCAGTCAAACTCACCATCCAGTTCATCATCTAATTCTTCTTTCAATCGTTTGCGCTCAAGTCTTTCTTCAAGCCGTTGTCGCACGTATTTTTTATGCTTTAAGGTATCTGGATCATCTACATCATCAACCTCAGGAAATAATCGATGATCATCATAATGTTTGTGTACGCTCATCATTGACTCCATTTTTCTATCCTCACATGAAGTATAGACGAAATTTTTGTTCGCAATTCATGAAGCAACCCTTTATCATTAAGTGACCACTCCTCGAACACAAGTTAACATGCTCAGTTATCAACATGGTTATCATGCCGGTATTTTTGCCGACGTCGTCAAACATCTCACCTTGACACGCCTACTCACCTACATGACCAAAAAAGACAACCCTTTGTTTTATTTAGAAACACATGCTGGCAAAGGCCTATATGACTTAGAAGACAAACAAGCATTAAAAACTGGCGAAGCACGCCAAGGGATAGGTTTGCTCTGGGAAAAACGTCACCAATTAGCTCCTGTATTTTCGCCCTATCTACAACAAATTGAAGCACTGAATCAAGGAGAAGTCCTCCGCTATTACCCAGGCTCACCTGCCATCGCTATCAATATGCTTCGTGAACAAGACCGATTATTTTTCTCTGAATTGCATCCCCAAGAATTTGAACAATTACAACAATTACCCCATCGCGGCAAGCGTGTTTTTTTTAAATTTAGCGATGGACTCGAGCAACTCAATGCGATGCTTCCCCCCCCAGAACGACGGGGATTGATTTTTCTTGATCCCTCCTATGAAATCAAAACCGATTACCGTCTAGTGCCCGCCGCAGTCAAAGCTGCCTATCAACGCTTTAAAACAGGCGTATATTGCATTTGGTATCCCTTAGTCGATAAAAAACTCCATGGCCAATTGCTTCGAGGACTACAAGATATCGGTGCAGATAACACGCTACGTATTGAATTTTATCTCACTGGTGCACCTCAGCCAGGAATGACAGGGTGTGGATTATGGGTGATTAATCCCCCCTATCTCCTCCAATCGGAACTAAAACCTGCATTAGAAACCTTGCGTCAACTCTTTAATCCTGGCGTATCTTCCTATCTTTTAGAACATTAGGAGCCCAGCATGTCCCTCTTAGCGCTTCATGCCTTTAAAGATAATTATATTTGGATCCTTGTTAATGAACGAGAGCACACCTTCAGCTGCGTGGATCCCGGTGATGAAACCCCTGTTTTAAATTATGCAAAAACCAATGGATTGACACTCAAAAACATCCTCATTACCCATCATCATGCCGATCATGCCGGTGGCATTGCGGGCTTGCTAAAACAATTCCCTAAGGCATCTGTTTATGGACCCGCTGATCCTCGGCTTCCTCTCATTAACATGAGCGTCCGAGATGAAGACATCGTCCATATAGACAACCTTGCTTTTCGAGTATTAAGTACGCCTGGGCACACGAGTTCTCATATTTGTTATCAAGAACCCACAAAAGGTTGGTTATTTTGTGGCGATACCTTATTCTCAGCCGGTTGTGGTCGGGTATTTGATGGCACCATTGAGCAATTACATCACTCAATCCAATTATTAAAAAACCTACCCCAAGACACAGAGGTCTACTGTGGACATGAATACACCCTGCAAAACCTGCGATTTGCAGCAAGCATGGAGCCAGAAAACCTCACCATTGCCTCCTATATTTCGCACTTACAAAACAAAAAAGACCCCTGTACCCTGCCCTCAACCATCGCCCTTGAACAACAAATTAATCCCTTCATGCGCACCCATATCCCCTCAATACAACGCAAAGCATCTGCAGAAGAGGTAATATCAGACGATGCCTTGTCCATTTTTAGTTGGTTAAGAGCACGAAAAAATGCATTTACCTGTACATAACATAATGGACATGGGAATAACTCAAACGGAAAGAAGCCTACATGGCTCAGAGTTTATTGCTTGGGCAAAAGCTGCTACCATGTTACTCATTAGTTCAATGTAGGAAAAACAAACCATGACATTACTTTTAATTTTCTTAATCTTATTAGCAGTTGTTGGCTGGCATTTTATCTACGTTTTGCTGGGGGGCGTGCTCATCATTGGTGCAGCGGGCATTTTTATCGCCATTGCGTCCATTGTGATGTTCTGCGTGGCTGTGTTAGTCAGTTTATCTCTTTCAAGCGCGATTGGACTAGCGATAGGTGTTATTTTTGCAATTTGGACCCTTATTGCAATTATCCTCTCCCCGGTACTTTTTCCTATTATATTTCCCTTATTCATCATTTTTGTAATCCTTAGCATAAGACAAAGAAAAAAGATTGTACGAAACACATAACACAATGAATGAGTACTATAGATCCTTTCTTGATCCCATTATATTTAGTAGACTACTAAGCCCATGACAAGAGCCAGGTTGTTACTTTGAATTTTAAGTCACTGATCATTGCATGCTTATTCATGGCTCTCGCCTGGTCTAAAGCCCTAAACGCACAATCCACGCCCAATGTTTGGGATGTTTTACGCAGTGAATTGGCATTAAATCACGAAGTCACACAACCTGAGGTTCAAAACCAAATCCGATGGATAGTCTCTCATCCCAGTTATATACAAAAATTAGCGCGCCAATCTGAGCCCTATATTTATCATGTGGTCACTGAAATAAAAAAACGCCAACTTCCTGGAGAAATTGCCTTAATCCCCATGATTGAAAGCTCGTATGATCCCTTTGCTTACTCCGGTGTAGGTGCTGCAGGATTGTGGCAACTCATGCCCGGCACAGGCACCGATTTAGGCTTAAAACAAGACTGGTGGTTTGATGGCCGTCGAAGCATTACCCCATCAACCAATGCGGCACTCAATTACCTTTCTTATTTACATCATTTTTTTAATAATAACTGGGTACTTGCCTTCGCTGCCTATGATTCAGGTGAAGGCACGATGGCCCGCATCATCAAAAGCAGTGGGCAATCAGGTTCTAAGATCCATTTTTGGTCGTTAAATGTCCCTCAAGAAACCAAAGCCTATATTCCCCGCCTGCTCGCTTTGGCTGAAGTCATCCAAAACCCACAACGCTATCGTGTTGAACTCCCTGATATTCCCCACATCCCTTATTTTGAGGAAGTCAATATTGGTAGCCAAATTGATCTCAGTCATGCTGCAAAATTGGCAGGCATTTCTTATCGTGATTTGATTAAACTCAACCCAGGGTTTAACCGTTGGGCCACAGCGCCCTATCGTCCTTATAAACTATTAATTCCTGCCGATAAAGTCGAAGATTTCAGCCGGAACCTAGCCAATGTCCCAGTGGATGAACGAGTCAGTTGGACACGTCATCAAGTGAGTGCGGGCGACAACTTGGTGTTGATTGCCCAAAAATATCACACCACTGTCAATTTAATTAAAGAATTGAATCAGCTTAAAAATTCATCGGTGAGTAAAGGTCAATATGTGCTGATTCCTAGTAGTAAAAATGTATCAGCCACGCCAACAACAGCGCCCACGACATCACCACCTGAACATCATTTTGTTGCCACCAAACAATATCAAGTCATCCATATCGTTCAACAGAATGAATCTTATCCTCTGATCACAAAAAAATATGGTGTATCAGTGCATGACATCCAAACCTGGAACCATTTGAATTCGAAAACACCGTTAAAGCCTGGCCAACAGCTGGTCATATGGAAACAAAATAGTGCTACCCGAGTGTACCTTGTTAAAACAGGAGATAACCTCAGTACGATAGCACTTAAAAACAACACTTCTATCCATTCGTTGGTCAAACTAAACCCAGGCTTAAATCGTTCGCATCTTCGTAGCGGTCAGAGCATCCGGTTAGGTTAACGCGCGATCCTTATTCGAGCCTCTGATCAGGGATAGGAGGAAGATCCAGGACAGGAAAAATACCTTCATTAAATAAAATCACGGCGATGACTATAAGGGCAAAAACTTGAGTTGGCCATGGGAGTGTTGAGTGGGTCAATTCTTGTTCACCAAAAATCCTGTAGGCCTCTAGGATATTGGCCGCCACTAAGATCAACTGCTCCTCTGGCAGGTTGAGATCTCTCAAACTATAGAGGCTTAAGACATTCAATAACAAAGCTAGGAGTATTTCACTGTAGGGTACGTCTGATCGCATTGTCCAATAAGTCATTGCCATCATCAACATGATCCGAAATTGATTGTTGCGAACGCGTCTATTTCGATTAAAAAAACGGGGCATTTTAACTCTTCAAACAAAAATTGCAGTTTATGCTATAATCAACTTATTATTCAATAAGAAATATTACGATGAAACTACTTTTTGATTTTTTTCCAATCTTATTCTTTTTCGTGGGCTATAAGTTCTTTGGCATTTATGTCGCCACGGGTATTGCAATGACAGCATCTCTTCTGCAAGTCATTATGCATCGCCTTAAACACCAACGTTATGAAAAGATGCATTTAATTAGCATGGGCCTCATCATGGTATTGGGCGGCGCCACCTTGTTTTTTCATAATCCTTGGTTTATCAAATGGAAACCAACGGGTATTTATTGGTTATCCTCACTGGTGTTTCTTGGATCCGCTTATATTGGCAAAAAAACACTTATTCAAAAAATGATGGAAGGCAATATTAGTTTGCCAAAACATATATGGGGCCGATTAAACACAGCCTGGTCGCTTTTTTTTATGATAATGGGGGCGTTAAATATTTATGTTGCCTACCATTACGATACGGATATTTGGGTTAATTTTAAATTATTTGGAGGGACAGGCTTTACACTTCTGTTTGTCTTCTTCCAAGCCTTATACCTAACAAGACACATTATAGAGAAGGACCTAGACAAGCAACCATCAGAAAGTCAACGCCTATAACCCATGTAAGGAGCATCAATGCGATTGCTACTGGTTGAAGACGATGAGCTACTCGGAGATGCCGTTAAAACAGGGCTCACTCAATTTGGTTATATTGTTGAGTGGCTAAAAGATGGTGAGGCCGCTCGAGGCGCTTTAAAAACCGAATTATTCGAACTCATTATTTTAGATTTGGGCTTGCCCAAACTCTCAGGCATCAATTTATTACAAGCCATACGGCATGATGGAAATACCACGCCTGTGATAATCTTAACAGCGCGCGAATCCATCGAAAGCCGCATCAAGGGGCTGGATAGTGGTGCTGATGATTACATCATCAAACCCTTTGATTTAACTGAATTAAGTGCTCGGATCCGCGCACTCATCAGGCGATCCCAAGGACGCGCTGAGACCACACTACAATACCGTAACGTCACCCTTGATCCAGCAGCCCACACCGTGATGGTAGATGAAGTGCTCATCAACGTCCCGCGAAGAGAATTTGCCTTGTTGCAAAAATTATTGGAAAACAATGGGCAAGTTTTATCACGAGAACAATTAATGCAAAGTATCTATGGATGGGATGAAGATGTCGACAGCAACGCACTGGAAGTGCATATTCATAATTTACGGAAGAAACTGAACGCCAATTATATTCGCACCATTCGAGGCATTGGCTATATGGCTGAAAAAAATGAGAGCCCGGCCGGATCGTGAAATCTTCAATACGAAAATTTCTACTGATTAATCTATTGTTGGCGATTACCATCACCACAACCCTTACGGCTATCGGTAACTATTACCTTGACCAAAAGGATATTCAAGAGCATCTGGATACCTTAATGGCGATTTCAGCGCTATCCTATCAGGCATTATTGGGTGATGATGTTCACCAACGTCCCCTTCATAAGATACAAGGCTCATTAGAAAACATACCGGAAAAAGTTGAAACCTACTATCAACAGCCCCTTCTAGAAGATGAATCACCCGAGCACTACTTGGATAAATTTAATTTCCAAGTATGGACAGACGGTGGCAAGCTTTTGCTTCATTCCTCAAATGCACCTAAAATTCCACTGACGGCTGACAAAGATGGCTTTAGCGACAAATGGATAGGCCCCCAAAAATGGCGTGTATTTACCACCTATAATAAGAAAGCAGGGATCCGTACCGTCTTAGCGGAGCGCTATGATACCCGTAATGAATTAGGTCATCGTATTGCACAAGATGATCTGTATATCATGCTGTTAACTTTTCCCTTATCAGGCCTCCTGATTTGGATCATCATTGGTAGAGGCTTGGACAGTCTTGATCGTGTTGCGCAAGAACTGGCCAATAGAGCACCAAGTCACTTGGAAGCCGTGAGTATTAAAGGGATACCCGAGGAAATAAAACCGGTCCTCGATGAGCTCAACAAGTTATTCTTTCGCTTAAAAGAGGGCTTTGAACGTGAAAAACGTTTTGCTGCCGATGCAGCCCATGAGCTGCGTACCCCTCTGGCGGCCCTCAAAGCACAAGCACAAGTCGCCCTCAACACCACCGTGGTTGAGAAAAAGAACATCGCCTTACAAAAGCTAATTGCCAGCGTTAATCGCAGCACCCACATTGTTCAACAATTATTAACCATGAGTAAATTAGTCCCTGAGGCAGGCAGTATCAATGATCTAGATGATGTGAATTTACAAAGAATTACACGAGAAATGTTGGCGATGCTCGCACCTTCTGCCATAGAAAAACACATTGATTTAGAATTTGAAGCCGATGAAAAAACACCAACTATTGCGGGAAATCCAACAGCGCTGGGTATTTTAATTCGTAATTTAGTAGACAATGCCATCCGTTATTGCAAAGAAAATGGGTTGGTCATTGTGAAAGTTTATCCTCAAAACGATGAAGTTGTCCTCGAGGTACGTGACAATGGCCCCGGCATCCCTGCCGAACTTCAAGACCGCGTCTTCGAGCGTTTTTTCCGCGTGTTAGGGAACAAAAGTCCTGGTAGTGGCCTTGGGCTTGCCATCGTTCAACAAATTTCTGCCTTACATAGTGCCCGAGTCATAATAGAGTCTCCTAAAGAGGGGACCGGACTGATTGTAAAGGTATTTTTCCCCCTGAAGGAACTATAAAAGTGCTCAAATCGAAGCTTTCTTCTCTTATTTTGCTAAAACCTGTAAAGCCTGACGGATTAATTGCTCACATGTTTTACTGCCATCATCAATTTTATGAATTGCTTTGGCGGCTTCTTGCGGCTTATATCCCAACGATTCCAAGGCCTTAATCGCCTCGTCTTGTTGGTGAAGCATCCCTGTGGGAAAGCTTGCTTGTTGACTTTTTGAGGCGGGCAATTGCAAGAGTCCATCTTTCATTTCAACGACCAGTCGCTCAGCCGTTTTTTTCCCAATCCCTGGCAGCTTGGTTAATAGCTCCGTATTTTTTTGATAAATACACTGAATAAATTCCTCAGGACTGATACTAGACAATATCGCGATGGCCATTTTGGGTCCAACGCCATTGACTTTAATCAACGCCCTAAACAAAGCCCGTTCTTGTTGATCTAGAAACCCATATAACAATAAAGCATCTTCTCGGACGATGGTATGAATATGTAAACCAATCAGTCCAAACTCTGATTCCACTTGAAAAAAAGTAGGCAATGACGTTTCCACATCATAGCCTACCCCATTCACATCCAGCACAAGCTTCCCGGGGTTGAGTTTATCAACCACTCGACCATTCAGCCAACCAATCATCGTCTTCGTCTCCTTCCTGCGGTTGCAAGCAATCCGTTTCGTGTATGGCTATGGCAAATTGCAATGGCCAGTGCATCTGCTGCATCATTCTGTGGCGCGCTAGACAACATGAGTAACTGAACCACCATGTGTTTCACTTGATGTTTTTCTGCAGCGCCATAACCAGCAACAGATTGTTTAACCAATCGCGCTGAATATTCACTCACAGACACACGATGGGACGCACAAGCCACCATCGCAACTCCACGCGCATGCCCTAATTTCAAAGCGGAACTCGGATTTTGATGCATAAATACTTGTTCAATGGCCACTTCATCAGGAGAAAAAGTCTCCATCAACTGACAAATTCCATTAAAAATTTGCAGTAGTCGCTGACTTAGCTCCCCTTCAGAGGTCCGAATACAACCACTATCAACATAGTTTAATTGCCGCTGGCTTTCTTTAATAAGGCCGTAACCTGTGATACGAGATCCGGGATCGATGCCTAAAATAAGGGTCATTCACTGTCTGATTCAGTTTGATACGCAGCGTATTCAGCATTGCTGTATACCACTTGCACATCATCCAAATCCTCAAGGGCATCAATTAGTTTTTCTAAACTTTCAGTGGCCTCTTCATCTAGCGGAATGCTCAATTGAGCCCGCATGGTAATATGCGATTGCTCAACTTCAAAATGTTCAACCATGAGGGCGGCTAATATCGCATGATAATTATCCGCCGCCGTGATCACTTCAATTTGGCCCTCTTCCGCCACAACATCTGAGGCACCAGCCTCAATCGCCACATCCATGGCTTTGTCTTGTTGATCTGTTGGGGCTAATAAAATCTCACCTTGCTCCGTAAAAAGGTAGGCAACAGAACCATCAGTTCCTAAATTACCCCCATGTTTGGTAAACGCATGCCGAACTTCTGACACGGTACGGTTTTTATTATCTGACAAACAATCGACTAATATCGCAACACCACTAGGGCCATAACCCTCATACCGCATTTCAACCATTTGTGCGCCATCCAAGCCACCCACGCCACGTTTGATGGCATTATCAATCGTATCGCGTTTCATGTTGGCTTTAAGCGCCTTGCTCACCGCATCACGTAACCTTGCATTGGAGGACTCTTCCGCCCCCCCCATCCGGGCCGAAACTGAAATTTCACGGATTAATTTAGTAAAAATTTTACCGCGCTTGGCGTCCTGCACCCCTTTCCGAAAGCGAATATTAGCCCATTTACTATGACCTGCCATCGACACACCTCTTAACCTTAGACAAAGAATAGATTATACAATACCGATGAAATAAAAAGAACGGGGTGTTATACTGCGCGCAGTATAATTATCCTCAGAAAGTTTACATTTAAAATGATTGACGATGTCAGGGAACTATCCATTACTTTTTAGTACGTTGGGTGTTTGCCTCTTTTTTATTTAACTTCTCCTCAGCGTCAATAATCTCTTTCAAAGCCCCCGTATAGCTCTTCGCTGATTTTGCTGGATCAATGGATCCATCTGCACCGATTGGATTTTTAAAGGATAAACGATGGGCGGCCAACGCCTCAGCCACTGCTGGGTTCTTAATGATATTACCATCCCCTATATCAGCCTCTAAGGCCTTGATGATTTGACGTCTAATATTATTGGCTTTCTCTATATTGCCTTTACTGAAAAACGACATTGCATTCCTATCAAGCCGATCGATTTGCTTATAAATTTTTTCTAACTGCAAAAATAACCTTTGATAATTTTTCGGTAAGTCAGGAGGGAGCACCTTAAAAAAAACGTTCTTAATATTATTTTTGTACAGACCATCCTGGACGTGGCTAAGTAAAACCTTAAAATTATCTACCTGTTGTTTAGCAGTTTTGATTTGAGAGGCATGATTTTCCTCAATGGATGATGAGGGAGCTAATGCTTGCAAAGACACATCCTTTGCCTCCTCAAACTCTAATTCTTGAAGCATGATAGGGACCGAATTAAGCGCGGATGAAGGAGCTAATGGTTGCAAAGACACATCCTTTGCCTCCTCAAACTCTAATTCTTGAAGCATGATAGGGACTGAATTAAGCGCGGATGAAGGCTCAGGCACCGCTTCATCCACAGGCGTAACAATATCAGGATGCATTAAAGCCAAATGCGGTGTGAGCGACAGCAGGTCTCGACAACAAGGGGCTGGGCTTAAGTGATTTGTAGCAGCAAAAATGACTTGCTTTTCATACGCATCAACCATCGCCTTTGCCTCCTGTGCCTCAATGCCTTTTTGAATTAAAATCGCAAGCATTTCATCATGGGTATAATTGGATAATTCAACACGGGTCATGCGTCGTTGTAAGGCCGTACTTGCCACACGTCTTCCGGCCATATTAATTGGATTTTGTGTACCTATGACCATAAATCCGGGAGATGCTGGGCGTGGATCAGCTCGTTTGGCGCTGGGGTGTTTACCCATTAATAAAGAATTAAGAAATTGTTCCATCATCGGTGAGCTATTCATTTCATCAATAAGAACAATAGCACCCTCATCAAAAGCCTTTGTTAAAAGGGCCTCTTTCTCTTCAGGATTCAAACTGACTGGCATGATGTAAAATGGTTTTGGTTTGGTACTCAGTCCTTTGAGAGAATGCTCTTCCTCATACCCGTGCTCACGAAGTATTTTAATCGCCAATTCACTTTTTCCAATCCCTGGTTCCCCCTCAAGGATCAATGCACCGAGCCCCCCATATTTTTGCGCGTCGCTAAGCTTAGGATTACCTTTTCTCCATTCACAAAGTCTCAATCGCTCTTGTAATTGATGAAAAATGCCTTGTCGTGATGGAGTAACAAGAAAATCATTATCAATCAAGGTACTCGATAACACTTCAGCCACTTTCGGTTTAAATTGAGTGGCGAACAAGGCTTGAGATTCTCTTGGAGGCAGCGATTGTCCCACCTCAAAAATAGCGGCCTCTACAGATGAATCCAGATCTCGCGTCCTATCGTTGTTGTAGTTTGATAAGGCCAGTAGCGCCATCATTTGGAGTTCTCGTGGCGAAATGAGAATCTCGCTGGTAGAGCAGTTGCAGATAAATTGATACGCTTCAAGTATTTTTTTGCTGACACGGGCCACATCTTCAGCAGCAATATGCTGATCATTAAAAATAGGCTTTAAAACTTGTTCATAAATGACCGCCTTAGACAAAGGTTCAAACCATACAGCCTGCCCATGACGCTCAAAAAAAGGTGCCAAACGTCGTTCATCACCATAACTAATCGGATTCCCTGCAAACACGACTTTGTGATCGGGACTTAAGGGATAAAAATGCCCATTAATCAGCAATCCTGGTGGCGTTTGGAAAAGCCCTTCCAACTCACTCCACTCCCTTAAACTTAAGTTTACCTCATCCAAAAATAGAATTTGACGACCACCTGTGGGGACACTCTCGGCCCATTCTTTTAAGCGATCTTCCCCCACAAACAATGCATCGTTTTTTTCACTTAGTTGCAGCTCAACAAATGTGGATTTACCCACCCCTGAAAGACCTGTTAGAAAAACACAAGGGTTATTAGCCAAGCGCTGATGAACAGCCTTTCGTCGAGCTTCGATAAATAGCGCACTCTTTTCTGCACTCTCATTGATATCAAAAGGCTCCTCCATGCTCGTCTTCGCTGGTGCTTCAAGCATGCCCCTCCAAGCCTCAACGCTATCACCATCTGGGTAAAGACTTAAAAACGACGCCCGTGCATAAAGCTGACTTAAAGACTCTTTTTCTAACATGTCTTCGGTTAGTTTTTTACTAATCCCTGGGTATTTGGCTTCAATCAAACTTATTTTTTCCGCCACACTCACCGCATGAACAGCGCGTGTTGAGAGATAATCAAAAGCCAAGGCTGACTCAGTAACGAGAACCAATTGCCCTTCTGTGGATGATTGAGCATGCTCTCGTTTTAACAAATAATAGGCCAACGCATCAGACAACGCTTTAGAAAAGCGCCCTTTTAGAATTACTTTTTTATTGCCCTCAAGGGCTGTTAAAAGCGCGCCTTTAGATTCACTGAATTCAAAGTGTAAGTTTTGATGCAAAGAGGCATCGAGCTTTAATAGTAAATCAGATGCATTACACTCAGAGACGTCAATCACTTGCCAATCAGCGCTTTTTGATGTCAATGTTTCCACGGTGGTATCTATATCGCTACTTTGAATGACTTCAGTGCTGTTAGACGCATTCAAATCCCATGGATAGGCAATAATGGGCTTTATCACGGCTTTTTTAAGCTTTAATGCATCAGGCAAAGACACATGTGGCGCACAATGAGCAATCAATTGACGTTGATGACGCGCGCATTCAGACAGCACCATGGCCCAAGCATCGTCACTGAGCGTGCTCGTCACATTAACATGAAATGCCCTATCGCCTGCTGGGGCTTCTGCAATAAGCCCCTCAAAGCGCTCTAATGATTTGCTTTCAGCGCGATATTCATAGCGCCCAAACAGTTCGCCTAAGGTTGTAGGATTTAATACAGGAATATCGCTTGCTTCTAGATTACTTTCTATTTGAACTTGTTTTTTAAGTGGCGCCCAATCATATCCCTCTGTACGATAAATCAGCAGGGAGGCGGGTATCAACACGGTCTCCCCTGCATGACGGACTCCATGGCTTCTTGCTAAATGAATGAATCGCTCAAAGTCTTCATCACCCCAGGGTCCGTTCTGAATCTCAATGGGCTTGTTTTTTTCAATCGCCTCTTGTAATGCCCCTTTTTGAAAAACAAGAGATTGTCCGTTAATTACCCAATAACCCAGTAAACGGCTTTCCCAATCTGGAGAATGGTAAAGATTAATGATCGTTTTTTCTTCAGAATCACTCAATGGGACATCCAAAATGTCTCCAAGTTTTGGCAATCCTTCATTGATTTGACTAAGAGACAAAGGGCAGGTCTCTTTTTCATTAAAACGAGAATAAAAATCAGAACCCTGATAACAATCGGGTTTATTGGTATTCATAAGACCAATAATCACCGCACTCTCAGGCAAAGGCCTTCTGTCAGCATGTCGATTTTTATCGAGTAAACCATTGAATCGCACCATATCATCTGCGTTAAACCGCTCATAATTAACCAACAGAATCGGAGATTCTCCCCGTTCTTCAGCCGCTTTTAAAAAATCATGTAGAGGTCCTACTGGCCCATTGGTTAAGGTCCCTTGATTCATAGAATGCCGCACAACACAGGGGGTATAACACAATAAATCATCAGGGTTATCAATGTAAAAAACTGGGCGAGATGTTTTTTCACAATATTTTTTGAGTACAATGCTTAAGCTATCTAAAGCATCAGTTGAATCCAGTTTGACCAACGTTTTTCGCTTGTCCTCGCCTGTGTTTCCTAGTGGACTCACCAACATTTGGCAATATTCATCAAGGCTGCCAGTCACAGCGGTTTTATTTTCCCACGTTGCTAACTGCTGCTCATAATGGGGCTGATTGGATAAGCGGATCATTTGCACAATCTGTCGCAGGTGTGCAATTTCCTCTGAGGGTGTTTCAACAGAGGATGTGCCTTGCTGGCTAGCATCTTGCACCATTGCCTTTGATGATGTGCCCTTCTGACTAGCATCTTGAATAACAGCTGTCGTTAATTGCTGTTTTTTAAAGCCAGGCATGCCCTCTAAGCTTTTTTGCAAAACCATCGGATTGTCTAACTGTGCAACCAGGGACGTTGTCAATTCACGGATCCGCAAATTAGCGTGCTTTAATCCAATCACCCAAGCCGGCACCCCATCAGCTGAAACCATTAAAAGCCCATCTAGCGATTTTTTTGAAAAAACAGGATGGGACTTCAGTTCATCTAGCATATCCTCTGCATTAGAACTATTGCACAAAGCCAGAAGCCCACCCTCTTCAATAAAATTATCAGGTGAAGTTATCCGTGCTTTGATGTGCAGCGGTGCGTCAGTACTAAAACCAACCAGTTTGCCAATGCTTGCATTTAAAACATCTGATAAATTCATTTGGGTAATGGTTTTCACCCCTGCCACATAATTGGGATCATACACATCAAATCTGTCAGGGCTTATTCGACGAACCGCAATGGCATGCCGTGGATTATTTAAAATCGCCGTTTGATTGATTCCAAGACTTTCAAAGCCTGCGAGGCAGTTATCACCCAGGTAATAAGGCAGCGTAATTTGCGGTTTAAATTGGTGTTCTTCAATACAATGATACAGTTCATCAAACAATGTTGTTAAGGACTTATCGGGTAATGTATCAACATCCCAAGCAGAAACCTGTCTAATGAAGTCATCCCATTGCGCTCTTGGTTTTTCCTTAAAAAAATAACTTAAGGGCACACAAATGCCATTTTGTAACTTAGGGATATGTGCGCGATGTTGATTCGTTTTTAATAAATATTGCGATAACTTCCCGATGATCATGCCCTGATTTTGAGTAACATTCTGCTTGTCATGGCTCACGGAACCTTCATCTGGCGTAGGATTAGCCTGTTTAAAATCGCTGGGCTTATGCGTGGGGTCGACTCGTATGGGTGCTGTTACAGGGCGTGTTATATTTTCAAATAGAGAAGACGTCTTCAGTAAATTTTTCTCTTTAATCTTAGGCGCCGCAGCATATAATAACTCTTGATTTCGTTGAGTAAATCTGTGCCCACGGGCATTAACCTCACATTCAAGTGAACTGAGGCTATCAGGCTCTAATGTCAAATCCTCTAATAAACTACAATCCTCCAAGTCAACTTTCTTAAGCCTTGGGGCTGCCAAAAGTAAAGCACTTAAACTTTTAGAGGAAATGCTGCTTTTAGACAATTCAAGCGACTCAAGTGAATTGAGTTGCTTTGGATCTAACATTATCTCCTGGGATATATGATAACAACGATTACAATTGAGATATTTAAGGTTTGGTGCGGCCAATAGGAGCGCCTTTAAGCTTTCGGAAGAGATCATGCTGTTATCTAGGTCCACTGACTCGAGGAATTTTAAACTGCCTGGTACCAAGTTCATCAAGCCATTTATATTTTTACATTGACCCAAATTCAATCTTTTAAGGTTTGGAGATGCCGCCAATAGCGAGATAAGTTGAAAAGAAGCAATGGAGCTATCAACTAAAGTGATTGACTCAATAGATTGCAAACTTCCTGGTGCAAGGCTCAGCAAGGAATCTGGGTTCTTACAACCATATAAATCAAGTGATTTAAGATTTGGCGCGGCTAATAAGAGTGCCTTTATGTTTTCAGAAGCCATATTGCTGTTAGCCAAGTTCACTGACTCGAGGAATTGTAAACTACCTGGTACAAGGCTCACCAAAGCAGATAGATTGTTACAAAAGTACAAATCAAGCGTTTTAAGGTTTGGCGCCGCGGCCAGCATTATGCTTAAATTTTCAGCAGAAATGGTGCTGTACATTAAATCAAACCCGCATTCCGCAGTAACTTAATTATTTATTTTTTATGAGACAAATAGATCATAGATAAAATCAATTGATCGTCATTTATCGACTTATAAATGATCATATTTTGTTGGTTACAAACAAATTGTCATAATTACCCTGTTTACTGCGGAAT
>CANJHO010000035.1 GCA_947474165.1 Legionellaceae bacterium | reverse complement strand
CCTCACTAGGTGCTTGCTGTTGTGATAGCAGGCTGGTGGTTAATGCAGGTGTGGTTCGGTTTGTTGTTTGGGTCAACATAGTCTCTCTCCGGTAATTTGTCTCGGTTTTTCTAGATTGTAAAAAACTGTTTGTTAAGCTCCCTGCGGGGCTTTTTGTGGCCATGCTCGGCGATGAAGGCGATACGCCATCATCATCGCTCACAAATAGTTTATATTGTTGTAATCGTTGATAGGCCGCTTCATATTCGCTTTCAATGGAAGAGGCTTGTTTGCTAAAGGCTTCTGCTACCAGTTGGGCTGTAGATGTAGTGCTAACCTGACTTTGGGTATGATTTGCTACAGCGTTAAACCCGTTGGTAGCAAGCGTTCCACCACCAACATACCCAACAACAGAGCCAACAATACCCCCACCAACGCCACCAACTGCCGTACCTATAGGACCAAAACCACTCCCAGCCACAGCACCTATTTCAGCAAACGCTATTCCTACGGCAGCAGCTCCAGTCCATCCTCCAATAATTCGGGTACCTTCACGGAAAAAAATGTCATAGTCGCCAGAATGTTGGCTGGCTTGATAGGCTTGGTGCAAGCTCATGCCGTCAAGGACCGCGCCTATAATTTTAACACCATGACCTACGGCTTTTGCTGTTTTTAAAAATGTACTACCCGGTGGTAGATAATCCGGATTCGGTATGTAAGTGTCTTTTATGATTCGTTCAAGAGAAGCGCACTCGTTCGGGGTGCCGATGTTAATTTTTACTATTTCGCGCTCAACGGGCCACGCACCTTTTATATCATTAGGTTTAATTTTGAAAGGCACCGCCATCTCTTTTTCGCCTAGATAATGTTCAAGATCTCCAGGTCCAATTTCACTGATATGACCGCTATGAGCTGCGGCTATCAACTTATTTTCAACATTAACAGCCCTTCTCTGAGGATTAACTTCATAAAGAAAAGCTTTATTTTGATCTCTAATAAAAACTTGTGGAAATTCCTTGGCGATATCTTTTAAAGTAGACGTAGAAACATAAGCACTATTAGGAAACCCATCTACATGTCTGAAGAGATCTGTGGATGTGCCGCGTGCAGTAAATCCTTGGTTAAAAATCTCTGATGGGTTTCTTGCATCACCGCGAAACCAAACCTGTTTGACCTGGATATCTGAAGGGGTTTTTCCATAATAGACGAGCATAAACTCCGTAGGTTGAGGGGCCCCTGTGCCATTAGCCGCGACATCGTTTGGATTATATAAAGGTGCAGGAGGGGGCGTCGATTCAGTAAGTGGCATGTTATTCTCCTGGCAATAAAATAGAATGAGAAGTATATCAAAGGCCACATTAGTGTGCAAAAAATAACAAACCGATTGTTATATTAACATCATGAACGAAATTAAATTTAACATGAAGGTTGGACTTGTCATTTTAAAGATAGCTTTTAGGCGCATAGGTCAAGCTTGAAAGGGTGCTTTCAAATTTCCTAACAATGCGATCAGTTGCTGGTTGGTGGTTTAGAAAAAATGGCGTGTTAAATTGATTGGCCTGGGGCGTTGGAGCCGGTGCCTGCCGATTGGTTTTCTGCCAATCAAATGTTGTGCTCGAGTTGTTTGAAAAAAATCGGTGCATTTCATGAGGTGCTTGTCGTGGTGTTAGCTGGCTGGTGGATAATCTGGGGCTATTTGATAAGGTAGCTGTTAGACCAAACACGGACTCTATTTTGTGCCTTGTTCCGGATTTCCTACTTTCTAAAAGCGTATTCGCCACGATCTCAAAGGATGTTCTTGTAGCGATGGTGGTGTGCTCCGGCGATATTTTTACAACAGAAGGCTTTATTTTAGATGATGAAACTTGATTCACTAAGTGGGATGGTAATCTTTCAAGCGTCTGTACGTATATTGTTTCAATCGATGCAGACCGTTGGCTAAATGCATCTGCTACTAGTCTATCTAAGGTGGTTTGTGCCTTGGGAACAATAAGTGTAATGGCTGTTGTCGCAAATGTTTCTAATCCAGGCATTGGGTTTATTGTTGTATTAGGAATGCTAATTTTGGCTTCTGGATACGTTCTCCATTGATAATTTTTGAATTCTGTGGAAACATTAAGCCCATTTTTTTCAAATATATGTCCAGTCACTCGACCAAGTAAAGAATGGCCAGGAAGATAGTCGCCCGCAAAAGGAGTTATCCCTATGATTTCACCTTCAATGATCTTTAATTTTCCCGCAGCATAGATGTTTTGGTAGTTTGCTAACTCAGAATGGAGTATTTGATTTGTTTTTAGCCTTTTACACTTAGGGGTCGACCATGGCCTGCAGACGATTTTATGAATGGCTTTTTCTAAATAGGGGGGGCAAAATAATAATTCACGGTTTGCAGTGATGACATACAACCATTCGCTCGTACCTGGCATCGACTTAATCTCCATCGCATTAAAGATCTTAAATTGACGGGGTGTTGTGAGCATTAGAAAGTTATTACGGTATAGTGTTGGCTCGATAGAGATACCGAATCGGTGCATATTTTGAGCCACTGTGGTTGTGGCTTTTATCCCTTTTAAGATAAAACCAGGTGCTAAGATAGTTGTTAAAAACTGAGCACCCATTTCTGTTTTTTGGTCGGCGTTTGCTTCCATAAATCGGACCGAAGCACCATAGATATTGGCTATTCGAGCGTTCATTCGGCGTAGAGCCTTGTCAGTAACCTCAGGGTGTTGCTCACTGAGATGTGTAAAAAGGCTATGGGAAAGCGGATCATCAGACGCTGGGTATTTTGCACCAATAATGGCTACATCATTGGCAAGTGTATAGAGTGGATGCAGAACATTATCGATGGGATGTGCTACTATTTCGACAAGATCTTTCATGCCGTTCAGTGTTCCTTTCAATACGGCGTTATAAAAACGAGCTTCATCTTCACTATTGAATGTACGATAATGGGATGGGTCAAGACCGCGGGGTAAAGGCATATATGTTCCAAAAAACGATTGGTTTGGTTGCGTGAATTTTAAGCATCATTGATTTGGAATGCAATAGGTTATTGCGAAAACGTCCTTATCCTACTTTATAGTTTTTAGCCGAATGTAAATAAGCCGTTGTTAAATTTTGAAATTGTTTTGCAATGGTGTTCACTTTTTGTGACTCACGTGAAAAAAATGCTGGGCTGATTGGGCTAGCATAGGGTGTATATGAAGGGACCTGCTTTTTGGATGTCTGCCAATCAAATGTTGAGCTAGCGCTGTTTGAAAAAAACCGTTGCCCTAGGTTAGGCAATTGTGATTGCAAGCCGGTAGTTAGCTGGGGAAGTGCTGAAGGCGTTGCCGCACCGAAAAGGTTATCTATCTTGCGTAATGTAGCACTTTTTCGATTATCTATAAGTGTGTTTGAGGTTCTCATCAACGGGCCGCTACTTTGAGAAGCTGTTCCCGCCGGGACATAGGGCTTACACATGTCTGAGGCCTGCTGTGTCGCGAAGATATTTTCTGGAATAGGATGTGTGGCACGTGCTTGTAATCCTGCGGGTAGGCGTTGCAATGCGCTTTTATACTCCTTTTCTATCGAGGAGGTTTGTGGGAAAAATGCTTGGTTGACTAAATTTTTTAGCTTTTCCTCACTGTCCTCATAAAAAGTGGGAACTATCCTTTGCTGATGATTAAGGCTGGTGGCACTGGCTATGGTTAAAGCCGATAGGTATTTAGCATACGAAACTGGGGTTTGGGGTAAGGATAAGCAGGCCATTGGATCGGATGAGAAAATGTTTATTTTTTGAGCTATATCACAAAGAAAATCAGCACCTAATCCGCCTACAATTCCCCCAGCAACAGAGGCAGAAGCCGTACAAAAAGTACCAACTACGGGACCAAAAATAAAGGTCACTGATGCGGCTTCTGCAGCCACCTCAGCACCTAAAATAGAACCCCCGATGTGCGTTGTTAGGTTTAAAACAGACTCAATGGGTTTGTCACTAGAGACGGCTTCTGGTAAACCAATGCAGAGTGCTGCGCCATTGATAAGAGGTCCTGCTGCTTTCATTCCTTTTATGGATATTGCCCCTGTAGCATGTGACCCTTCATGGGCTGCGTGTGCGACATGTTCGAAACTGGTTTTGAGGCCTGATAATAGGCCATCTGTTTGTTCCAGCAACTCCATTGTTTCATGGGTCGATGAATGAGGATGTTCAGGCGCGTGGGGATTTTCGTGGATGACACCTAAATCATTATGTACCTCAAAACTAGTTAACCTGGGACCCGTTGGCTTCCCATCCTTTAATTGGTAAAAGTCAAATTGTAATGTTTGCTTATCAATCGGTATAACATGCACCCCCAAAGGAGAACGTGGGGGCGTTGATTCAGTAGCGGGCATGTAACTCTCTGGGTGATAAAATAGAATAAGAAGTATATCAAACATTACACTTATTACTTATTAAATTGCAGTTTTTCACCTTGTTCTTCAGCCCCTGTAGTTGAACAAGCAGATTGCTCAAAGAAACCCCGCTCACCTGCTAACTGACCAAGCGAATGGGCGGCGGTATCTTTTTTCCACGTAGATTGTTTGCCATCGGGATTTAATGATACACCAGCTACTGGAGCGTTTATTCGGTCTAAAGAGTCAAGAATTTCTGTATCATCAATAAGCATTGCAAAATACCTTGCTTTTTCGATGTTTCCGTTGGCTCTGTAGTAATGCGCGCACTCCTGCATGGCTTCAGAATAGTATTCTTGATCAGGCCTTACTTGAGAAAGGAAGATTATGGCATAGTCTGGTTGTATGTTATTTAATAGCTTACGCCCAATACCATATAGTTTGCCCCTATTTTTAAGCCTATTTCCGTCTCGGTCTCCTTTCAGAAATGGACGTATTTGATTTATAAAATCCATTTCATGCGCCTGTTGTTGTAAAAGTTCTTTGCGTTTGGGTAGGGTATAAAATAAAGAGGGTAGAAATATTAGACCTAATAGGATTGTTTTTAATAGGTTATTTCTGACGTTAGTATGAATTAATTTTGTTCTCGCTACAATATAGGAATTAACAACAGATTCTGCCTTATCGTGAGGGCTCTTGTCATGGATGAGTTTTCGGCTGTACCCCAGGCTATTTAACTGAGCAATTCTGATAGGAATAAATTCAAAAGCATTGATATGGGTTGCAAAACAATCTGTAATAATGGATTGATAGGGTGATGTATTGAAAAAATGCCATCGGTCAGCTTTACCTTCTAACCATTGATAGGCTAGCACTTGCTTATCCGTCTTAATTTTGTTCAATATTTTTTTTATTTTTCTTTTCGCAAAAAAATTATCAATAATACTTTCGGGATCAATATGTGATAGCGCAGGTAATAATTCAGGCGGTAGGCTATATTTATACGACTTTGTTGCTTGTTTTATCTGACCTTCAGTTTTCTCAGTAATTTTTCCAGTACCATTGGTTATTTTTTCTATAAATTGAAGATAATCTAGTAATAAATTCTCTTCGATGACAAGGGAATTTCTATCGGGCTTGCTCACGATAAGGCTAGCATCTGATATCATTTCTATGGGTAATGGAAAGGCGATTTCAAGCGTTTTGTTTGCTAAGGCGATTAATTTTTTACCGTCTTCAAAGGCGTTTGTTCGTATGTATGCAATAGATGTACTGATGGTTTTTTCGGCGTGATCATTGGAATCAAATTTAATCTGAACTTTTTCACTTTGAGAATTAGGTGATTGATTAACTTTCTCAAATGTATTTTTATCAATGGCTTTATAAACTTGTTTTTTCACCTCTTGCTTCATTTCCCATCGGGTTATGTCAAAAGCAGTGGTGACATCTGAGATGGTAATCTCGACTTTGAATTGCTTTGAAAGGGACTGAATGGCACCTTGAGTAGGTTTAAAAGAACCTATAATTTCAAATTCATTTTCAGCGTTTTTTAAAAAATAAATCTTCATTGCTAAACTCCACAGCTAGATTATAAGAAACAGTGTGAATTATAACATGTTCAATGTGATTAGTAAACGATCAGTTCACGCAATCCATGTGTTGTTTCTTGGTTTAGAAAAAAACGATATAATACTGTTCTGTTGCGCTCTTAATAAAGTGCGTTTTATCCAATGTCACGATGGTAAAAAATGAATAACCAAGCTATTCAGCGTCAGTTACCATCTCATTTCATATCGGTTTTATTATGTCAAATGCGTTAAGTGTTCTTACAAAGTCTGGTATCAAGTCAGCTTATAACTCAGCAACTTATCATAAAGGTATGAGTTATTATGAGGCTCGACGTGTTGTTGATATACACATCTCTCATATTTCGACTACCGAAAGTATTATTCAAGCGCATGTTAACGGAACAAGATTATATAGCGTATCTATGCGCATCCAAAATACAAAACATACCATCCATCTGCATGGCAAATGTTCGTGTCCGCTGAGGGATGATTGCAAACATATCGTTGCCACACTGTTACAGGCTGTTGACCAGAATACATCGTTTTTTTCTGAAACGAAAAACAATATTATGCCAATTGTTCCAAAGGCTAAAACCGAAATTACAGATGACCCACGTGTCAATCGTTGGTTAAATCAACTTCAGCGTGTTATGGCTGAGCAGTCAGCAGCGCCTATACCTGTAGATGAAACATATGGGTTGTATTATGTCTTGTCTAAAATAGCAAACGAACCACATCAACTTGGTATTGAGCCACTGTTGACTAGACGGTTGAAAGCAGGCGGATTAGGTGCATCGAAACAATATAGTGAAACGGCTTTAAGTCTACAAAAACACCTTTATCCTGTTGATAAAGACTTACTTGTAAAATTGGATATGATAAAAAAATCCACCCGATATCATGGTTATTCTCCGATGTATTGTCTTCGTGGGGAGCCTGGAGAAGCACTTCTCCTTGAGTTAATCAATACAGGCCGGTGTCATTGGCGCTCCATTCATAGCAAGCCACTATCTTTGGCAGAGCCACAAGATGTTGAGTTGAATTGGGATATTGATGATCAAGGTATGCAAACACTTCGCTTTGGGGTGCCCAATCAAAATTATCCTATCTTTTTTATTGAGCAGCCTTGGTATTTGGATGAGCCAACGTCGGTATGTGGATTGTTGAACACGAGTATTGATTTCAATATTGCAAAATTACTATTGTCCGCTCCTAAAATCCCGCCAGAGCAGGTTGAAACAGTCGTGGAGTTTTTAAGCAAACATGATCAAGTTGCTAGCGTTAAACCGCCAAAAAAATTGACTAAAAAACGGGTGAAAAATATAAAGCCTGTGCCGTGTTTACGTTTATTTCAAGTGCCCTTGCGTTCAATTTATGCTAATCAGTATTCTCCCGAGGGTGAGTCGATGAGAGCAGTTGCTGATTTTTCATTTCATTATGGTGATATCGAAATTCCTTGGCACAATCCAAATGAGACCATTAATCAGGTACAAGGCGAGCAGCTGATTACACTTGTTCGTAATAAAAAATTTGAAATGAACGCATTTCGGCAGTTAATTCAATTAAATGTGGCGCCGCTCGGTAACATCTCTGAATTTGCGCGATTAATTGCAAATGAAAAATGGATGAATACGCTGCTTATTGAGCATGAATCATCCGACCCATTGGAGTTTAGCGCAAAAGTAATACCGCAATTACGACAAGCGGGTTGGAAAATTGAATTTGATGCCCAATATCCTTATCAAATTATTGATGAACCGATTGATGAATGGTACTCATCAATCCGAGAAGAAAGCTCAGAGTATGATTGGTTTGGTTTGGAGTTGGGCGTTACAGTAAAAGGCGAGCACATTAATTTATTGCCTATCCTCCAAACGATGCTCAAGCAATTAAAACATCATGATCAGTTGAAGGTGGATGATGCGGAACCCATTTATGTGCGTCTCCCAAGTGGTCATTACATGCCATTACCCGCTGATCGTGTAAGAAGTATACTAAATGTTTTGATTGAATTGTATGACACAGACAGTTTGTCTGAAAACCAAGAATTACGATTATCAACGTTACATGCATCACGATTGCTTGAATTGGATGCAGCGATGGGAGCCGCTCAGCTGCGGTGGGTCGGTGGTGATCGTATCCGTGAAATGGGGCGTAAACTGGCCAATTTTAGTGGAATACAAACAGCTGAAGTCCCAAGGCAATTTCTAGGCGAATTGCGACCTTATCAGCAGGAGGGATTAAGCTGGTTGCAATTTCTACGTGAATACGGGTTTGGCGGAATATTAGCGGATGACATGGGTTTGGGTAAAACGGTGCAAGCCCTTTCACACATTACCTTAGAAAAGACCAGTGGTCGGATGACACAACCTTGTCTTGTTATTGCACCAACCAGTTTAATGTTTAATTGGCAACTGGAAGCAAAACGTTTTTCGCCTGATTTAAAGGTATTACTGCTTCATGGGACTGAAAGAAAAGAGCACTTTGAGCATTTGAGTCAATATGATTTGATTCTAACGACCTATCCATTGATTGTGCGTGATAAACAGATCTTGCTTGAACAACATTTTCATTTACTTATTCTGGATGAAGCACAATGTATTAAAAATGCAAAAAGTCAGGCGGCTCTAGTCGCTATTCAACTTAAAGCCACACATCGGTTGTGTTTAACGGGTACACCGATGGAAAATCACATGGGTGAATTATGGTCACTTTTTCATTTTATGATGCCGGGGTTGTTGGGCGATCAAAAATCATTTCAACGGCTTTTTAGAACCCCCATCGAAAAACATGGAAATCAGGAGCGTCGTCAACACTTAAACCGACGCATTACCCCATTTTTATTGCGGCGAACAAAAGACAAAGTTGTTCAAGAGTTACCGGATAAAGTTGAGATGATTCGTCATGTGGAATTAGAGGGTGGGCAGCGTGATCTTTATGAAACCATCCGGGTTACGATGCAAGAGAAAATCAAAAAAGAAATAGCTAATCTTGGATTGAAGCGAAGTCACATTATTATTCTTGATGCACTGCTTAAGTTGCGACAAGTCTGTTGCGACCCACGCTTGTTAAAAATAAAAACTGCAAAACAAAAAACGTCTAAATCAGCTAAGTTAGACTTGTTAATGACATTACTTCCTGAGCTGATTGAAGAAGGTCGACGTATTCTATTGTTTTCTCAATTTACAGAAATGTTAGGACTGATTGAAGAGGCAATTACAAAAGCCGCCATTCCCTATGTTAAGTTGACAGGTCAAACCAAAGATCGGGCGACCCCCGTGCAACAATTTCAAGCAGGAGAAATCCCTTTATTCTTGATCAGTTTAAAAGCTGGGGGAACGGGACTTAATTTGACGGCCGCTGACACGGTGATTCATTATGATCCGTGGTGGAATCCAGCCGTTGAAAATCAAGCCACCGATCGTGCGCATCGTATTGGACAAGATAAAACAGTATTTGTTTATAAATTAGTTGCGAAGGGAACTGTAGAGGAAAAAATTTTAGATATGCAGCAACGTAAAAAAGCGCTTATGGATGGATTATTTTCTGATAAAACCACGAGTAAATTAGAACTGACTGAGCAAGACTTGCAGGGATTATTTGAGTCATTTTAAAAAGAGAGACTTAAAGCCACTATTGTATTCACACACAAAAATAATTGTACTAATAGCAATGATACGGTAGCAGAATACGTGGAAAATATGGGTGCATCTAAAAATCCCGCGAAGCAGAGTAACATTCCTGATAAAAATACAGCAGCTATCGCTCCGCACCAACCCCATCGCGCACTTATAAACGCGGTTATTAGTATGATGGATAAAGCAAAACATGTTGTTGATACAGGTGTATGACTAAAGATAAGGGCGATAATCAACAATAGTAATATTGAAAATAGTGTAATGATATTTTTCCATTGTTTTATGGTATAGACGTCAGGGAAATAAGCATCCCAAGTGAGGAGGGCGCAAGAAAATATCATAATTGCATTAAAATTAGCCAGCCACCATTGAACCGCATATTGTAACGGGGGTTTGGTATGAGGCAGCACAGAATAACAAATTTCCATAAATGTTAAACTAATTGCCGCTGTTAATAGGGCGGTGTATATAATGAATTGTAGGAACCTACGCTGCGAATTAAATATCAGCGTAGGGCTCAAATAACGATGACTAAACCATATTAATAATAATCCCTGCAAACTCAGCACAGAAGCACATTTAAGCGCTAAATTTAAACCAATTCCTTCAAAATAAAACCCAAATAAGCTCCCCAACCAAACCCCAGGTAGAACACCATAACCCCTTAAAAACAAATAAGTACAAGCTGATCCAGTGGCAAGCCATAGCGGGGATGGAGACAGGCTAAACACGCTTAATTTTAAACCAATATATTGTACTAAAAAAACAAAGAGGTTATCGGTGAACAAACGTTTGTTCCGTAATTTGTTAAACTGTTGCGTGAGGGTTGGTGTAATTGGTGGTGTCAGGTTTACAGATTGATTAACGATAGCCAGCATGGTTTGCCATTTATCAGATTCAACACCCATTTTGGTCTCGCATAGATTGCCTTAATACATTAACTGTCATTGAGCCTCTAAGATCTCTATGCGACAATAAAAATGATTTTTGCAACTTCTTTAGGGTATTCAGCATGCGTTTTAACAAGTCTTCTCCAGGAGCGTATAGTATTAATGATATCGATACCCTATGCGAGCAGTATTTAAGGTTTCTCTACGCGGATCTAGAGAAACAGGCGGCTGCTACTTTGGAGCAACGGAATATCACTGAAACCTATGGTGAGATCCTTTACCCCAGTATTGATAAAATAATCGCTTCGATATCCCTCACTGAGCAGGATGTTTTTATTGATTTAGGTTCAGGCAAGGGAAAGATTGCAACCCAATTTTTTTTAAAATCCTTGGTTAAAGAGGCCTATGGGATAGAGCTTTTACCTGAATTACATCGCTTTGCACTCGCTTGTGTTAAACGCCTTGAAGTCGAGGTACCTAATTTTTTTCATAACTCACGAAAATTAAGCTTTTTATTAGGCAGCTTTATAGAAATCCCCTTTACAACAGCAACGGTCGCCTTAATCAACTCAACCTGCTTTACCCAATCATTATTAAATGAATTAGGCAATGTTATCGAGAACACCCCAAATATCCATACCGTATTATCGTTACGCCCGATTAGCACATTGTAACGGTTGGCCTTTTTGAAGGCCATTCGTGTTGAATGTTCTTGGGATTCGGCACTTTGTTATATCTACGGTTCTCGCGATACATGAGCCCTTTAGCCTCACGCTGTTGAGATCGCGGTATGGTTATTTATTATTTTCATCGTCATCTTCTTTCTTAACCCAATAATCAGGGGGGCCTCCACCAGGTGTGGGTCTCATTGATAAGGGGCTTAGCTTATAGGTTGATCCTTGTTCATTGCTGCTAGATCCACCTGATTCTGTTTTTCGATTTGCAAAGATGGTTTTGTTGATGGTATCAATTGAAACTTTATCTTTAAATATAAAAAATAAATCGTTTTCATGGATTGTATTGACCGCCTCATACTTGCTAACAATAAATAGATAGGCATCATTTTTATCATCAAATTGAGCAATTTTTTTTCGTTCTAAAGAATCTGTGGTTTTTATCATGACTTGAAAAATAAATGGGGGTGTATTATTAAAATCACCATTGCCTTCTGCATATTTGGCATGTGTGGTAGAAATATTCTCTTTGTTTAACTCCTGCAACAGTTCATCGTCTTCATATAGTCTATAAATAACTTGTTTTTTTTCCTTCTCATCAATAGCTGATTTTTTGGTCATAAATAGTTTTGCTTCATTTAATTCATTAAACGCAGCGATTGGTTTTTCTTCACCTCTTGCATAATGTTCGGTAATTATATAGTCCATAGGACCTCTCAAATAACCAGTTATTTAATGATAGCATATGCTCTATTTATTGTGATCCTGGGCACCACCAGCGATCAAGTGATGGTATGAGGTGATTACGGGCACATCATGTAAGACGATCTTTCTTCATCAGGCAATACATAATTAGTAATATCTTCTGCGAGCATCCGAGCGGTACTACCACCACTGTCTTTCAATGGTTCACGGTCACGGATTACTTAGGCGTGATGGAGCACCTTGTGACTCTTTTGAGTCGAGATACGAAACTAACTCATCACAATCTCCTGCTTGTATCTTCGCAAATAAATTAGCTACCTCACCATCTTGTATGGGATTAGCAAAAAATTCGATTTTGTTCGATTTGATTGCATGAGCACTCTGCTGCAAATTGTAAAAAACAGTATTTGCAGTTGCCTCGTTTGGGGATGCCGCTTGTAGCCAATGTTGGGTTAAAAATCGTTTTAAGCCAGCTAATAAAGGTGATTCAGCACATCCTGATGCGGGAGAATTCACATAACTAGCTAGTCGATTCAAGACAATGACTAATCCTTTACTGCCTCTAATGAATTGAAAGTCCAATTGTTTGAATTGCATACCCAATAATCGGTTTACTTCAGCGGGCGTCATTTCTTGACGGTTGAGACAAAGGGCTAAAAATGTTGTGAGCTGTTCGTCTATTCTATCGGGGGTATAACCAATATTATATTCAAGTCCAAAACGATTTTTAACACAAATCAATAGGCAATTATGGAGCTCATCAATAGTTTTTAAGGTGTTGGCCGATATACTTTTGAATAATAAAGACGTTAATAAAGGGCCCACAATGGAGGTCACTTTGACCTCGTTATGTAATTCCTTCGATTGGTACCATAAGGCTACAATGGCATTAATTAATGGATTAATGTCGTTCAATGCAACTTCAAGTGCATTGATTTTTGACAAATTATTCATTGTATAGTGCAGGGTGTCTAGATCATAATATTCCTGAAATAGGTGTAATTGTTCATGAATTTTAATTACATTTTTAATATAGTAGTCATTCAGTGCAGAGCTAAGGAACTTAATATAGTATTCATTAAATTCTGATGTAAGGGCCTTGGAATTGGTTTCAAATACTATCAACTCATTAATGACATCGAGTGAAACCCGTAACCATGGGCTATCCGTTGTAGCGCGGTGCAGATCCAAAACCAACTCTTCTGAGAGCTTTGGATTATTCCTGATAAGATGAATGACACCATCCTTATCTAGGTTTAGCATGCTCTCATGGTAGTTAAAATATATTTCTGGAGATCGCGTGAGTTTATTGATTGCTTTTTGATAACCTTGTTCGGCTGCTCGTCGAAACCACCTTGCAGATTGCTGTTTATTCGCGGATGCTCCAAATTTGCCCATCTCATAGTTCTCTGCTAGCTGATATTGATAAACTACAGAACCTTGTTCTGCAGCATATCTATACCATTGTAAAGCCTTTTTTGGAGCAGTTTCTTTCATTTCTGCTAATTCTATTTGTGCATATGAATAGCCTTTTTCTGCGGCACATTTGTATAATTCACTCGCCTCTTTGTCGCTCTGGGTTAAGATATAGCCATTTTTGTAGGAAAATCCTAGAAAAGTTTGTGCAACCGCATTTCCTTGGTCTGCGGCATTTCTAAGGTATCTATTGGCTTCTTGATGATCTTTGGGGATTGCTTTTCCAACCTGATAGAACGCGCCTAGCAGCGCTTGTGCATTAGAATTATTGTTTTTGGCAGATAGTTTTAATAAAGCAATGGCGTTGGCTTTATTCTTCGGAAATCCAATACCCACTAGATGACGAATTGCCAGTTTGAAATCTTCTTCCGGATCAGGATTTGGAATGATATTGCTTATCGTTTGAGGGGGGCCTACTTCTTTTGCCGATTTGTCTACCTCATCATAGGCATTTTTATTATTAACCTTTAAAAAAGCAAGTATAAAGTAGCTGGCCGCTAGTGATGCTGAATCAGGCTCTGCTTTCATTGCCTGATAACATTGATAAGAAAATTTACCAAGGTCTTGATTCGTTCGACAATAAGTTATTTGTAGTTCATCGGGTAATTCACTTAATTTTTTGCCATCTAAGCGTTTTTCTTGTAATTTTTGTAGTGTATGCACTCTATTTTGCAGCGTTTGAGTATCGATAGGCATTTTGTAATGTCCGACATTGATTGACGCAAATTATATCATCATGAATTATATATGTCCAATAATGGCCTTTTTCGCGATCCTCCTTGAATAATTAATCTCATGTTAGCTATAATCGCGCCAGTTTTATAATAAATTAGGTTGTATATTATGTTTTCTTTGTTTAGAGCAACTCAACAAATTTCACGTCAAACATCGGTATTAGCGCATACGTTGCAGCGTAGCCGTCTTTTTCACACATTGACGCCAGTTTTATCAGAAAAAGAACCTGTTGCAATCAAAGGGACTAAGGGACATAAGCCTAAAGATGGGGTGGTTTTAGACTCTACTAAGTTCCACAAAGAGCCAATAGAAAAAATTCGTGTTTTAGGCAAACCTAGTGATCCCAATTATGGTGAGCGCTATATTGTGTTAGAGCGTTCAGAGGCTGAAACATCGTCAGGGGTATCAATACACCAGGATTCTCTTAAACGGGAGTGGAAACTTGATAAAAAAATGGGAATGTATTATCAAGGAAAGACGCTAGAAGAGGTGTCTAAACAGGGGCAGCAGAGAGCGCTAGATATAGATTCAGAGGCCGATGATATGGTTGGATATTGTTCTCCTGCGAAAAAATAGGCGTTTAAAATTGGTTTTTAGTAGGCAACGCCCTTTAAGTTTTTTGCAGACGCCAGAACCTTAATTTATGCACAGATCTTTATACCTACTCCAATCTGCCCCCTCTCCCGCGCTAGGAATTTGAGTAATATAAAAATGTCTTTCGCGGGACGAGGGCTGGGGAGAGGGAAATGGAAACATCTAAGCTAAGACAACACGCCCGCGATTTACGAAAAAACAGCACTAATGCTGAAAGACACCTTTGGTTTAATCTTCGAGCGAAGCGTCTCGGGTTCAAATTCAAGAGGCAAGTACCTATAGGCATATACATCGTTGATTTTGTCTGTTTGGAAAAGCACCTGATTATCGAGCTCGACGGCGGGCAACACATGGATAATCAAATTTACGACACAAAGAGAACAACTTGGCTAAATGGATATGGTTTTAAGGTGTTACGTTTTTGGAATCACGATGTTTTACAGCAAACATCATCTGTTATCGAAGTCATCATGAACGAGCTCTCCAACTCAAATGTCTTCTCATAGCATCTTGATGCACTTTGATGATTGACCTATCAAGTGTGTGCCATTCGTGATACTCCCTCTCCCCAACCCTCGTCCCGCGAAAGACATTTTCATACTACTCAAATTCCTAGCGCGGGAGAGGGGGCAGATTGGAGTAGGTATAAAGATCTGTGTATAAATTAAGGTTCTGGCGTCTGCAAAAAAATTTTGGGGACATTGTCTAATTACATCTGAATCGTCGAGTATATTCTTGCTCTTTTTCCTCAAGAAATAAAACCAACGCATGACAATCCTTATCCCGTATCATGCAATACAATGCCGTTATTTCAGTATTTTGTGTGTGATTAGCCCAGAATCCTATCTTATAATTTAATCCTTCAGCAATCTGCAACGCATAAAAAACAGTGCTGGCAGTTAACTCATCTTGGGATGCGGCTTGTAGCCAATGTTTATTTAAGAATTGTTTTAAGCCCGTGAATGAGGGTGAGTCAGAGCAGTCTGATGCGATAGAATCCAAGTAACGGTCTAATTGATCCAAGAGTGCTATAAAACAGATTTCTTTTTTACGTTCTTTAATGAATTGAATGTCCGGTTGTTTGAATTGCTTAGCTAATTGTAGATTTACTTCAGCAGGCGTAATGACCTTTTTGTCGTGGCACATGGCTAAAAATGTTGTCAGTTGCATGTCAATTTGTTCGAGTAAACCAATCTCAAATTGAAGTCCAAAACGATGCTTAACACAAATCAGCATGCAATTATGAAGTTCATCAATATTGGTTAAATGGTCAAATAAGAAACTTATTAACAACAAATTAGTTAATAACGTTCCAATAATGGACGTTGCTGCAGATTCCTTATCCAGGTTTTTTGATTCGTACCATACATCTATCATTGCATTAATTAATAAATCAATATCGGCTATTGAAACTTTCACAGGATTTATTTTAGACAAACTATTCAGTGTTTCCTCAGTAGACTCGAGATCATAAGGCTCTTTATATTCTTGCAATTGCTGATGGATTTTGATGACATTGTTAATATTATACTCATTGAGTGCTGTTGTAAGAGACTTTGAATGGATACCACGTGATATTAATAGGTTAATCATATCGAGTGCATTCAACCCTCCCCTCGTCACTGCTCTGCGATTCATATCAAAAAGCAACTCGTCTGACAGTTTTGGGTTATCTCGGATAAGAGTAATTATATTTTCCTTCTTTTCGGAGAGCATCTTTTGATGATAATTAAAACTTAAATGTCCAGAAGATCGGAGTATGTCTCTTGCGTTTCCATGCATTTGTTCTGCTGCTCGTCTAAACCAACGTCCAGCAGTTTGCCATTGTTTTTGCCCTTCTAATTGTGTCGCAAGCTCATATTGATGCTCTGCAACATCTTGTTCCGCGAGATACCGCAACCAATTTTCAGGATATGGAACCCCATGTATAATATGTTCCTCTCCATGTAATATGTACATTAAGCTTATTTGTGCAAATAGATAGCCTTTATCTGCAGCACATTTATATAGTTTGATGGTTTCTTCAATATTTTGAGTTACCCCATACCCATTTTTATAGGCACGCGCCAGCCTAATTTGTCCATATGCATTCCCTTGGTCTGCGGCTTTTTTAAGGTATCCATTGGCTTTTTTATGATCATTGGGGATTGCTACGCCGGTCTGATAAAGCTCCCCCAGTATCGCTTGTGCATTAGGATTATTTTTTTCAGCGGCTATTTTTAATAAAACAATGGCGTTGTCTCTATTCTTCGGAAATCCAATACCCATTAGATGACGAATCGCAAGGTTGAAATCTTCTGCCGGGTCAATATTGGGGATGTTATTTCTTATTGTTAGAATGGACGCCGGTTCTCTTGTAGCCATGTTTGCCTCTGCATAGGCATCTGCATTACAAAATTTTAAAAAAGAAAGTATAAAGTACTTAGCGGTTAGCGAATCTAAAGCAGGATCGGTTTTCATGATCTGATAACATTGATAAGAAAATTTACTAAGTTCTTTATTTGTTCGACAGTAGTCGATTTGTAGCTCATAGGGGAGATCACTAAACTTTTTGCCATCTAAGCGTTTTTTTTGTAATTTTTGTAGTGTATCCACTCTATTTTGTAGTGTTTGAGCAGTAATAGGCATGTTCTGATATCCGATACCAACCATTTTGTGCCTGGTATTTTATCATGATGTACTGTATTAGTCCAGGTGGATCGCAAAACGGCTTTTATTTAGTCTTTAAACCTTCTTTCAGAACGGATATCCCGGTGGTATGATTCTACCCATTATCATGTCAATCATCTATTTAGAAGGTATGAAAAAAAATAGGCGTACGATTATCTTCATTCCTGGATTTAAAGGCTCGACGCTGCTCAATTCAGAGGGAACATTGATTTGGCCAAATTTCATTAAGGCCCAGTTTAATCGCACCATCAGTTTAAGTAATGATTTACCCAATATTCATATCGAAAATGCCATTCACTATGAGTCAGCTGATATTGTTGAGTCAGTAACTATCTTACCGGGGCTATATAAATATCCTATCTATGCAAAATTTATAAAGGCTCTTAAAAAAACCGTATCACCCAATATGAGGCTGGTGGTTTTTCATTATGACTGGCGACAGGATTTAATGCTAACCATTGCCAAATTACAGACGTTAATTGAAAAGATTGCCCAGGATGATGGTGGTCAAATTGACATAATCTCTCATAGCATGGGCGGTTTAATAGCAAGCTATGTGTTGCAAACAATAGAAGTTGATGTAATCCGACAAGTGTTTTTAATTGCCGTCCCATTTCAAGGGTCATTAAAAATATTGTTGGATTTAATTTATGGCAGTAAGTTTGGTTTAAATAAAACCCTGCTTTCGGCAAAAGCCATGTCTTCATTTCCCAGTCTTTACTATTTATTACCCAGGTACTCCGATGTTGTATCGGAACACGATATTTTTGACATAGAAACATGGAAAAAATTTAAGCTGGGATATCTAACCCAGTTAGGTGACGAGGCACAGCTTAAATTTCTTAAATCCCAATTAGACAATGCGAGTCATTTTTATAACAAACTGGAACTGGCAGAAAACAAAATTTGTGAAAAAACAAAACTAATTTTTATAAATAGTCAGGTTTACCCAACACCAATACAAATAGAGCTCAAACCTAAGATAAATATTATATCTGGTATGGGGGACGGTAGCATCTCGAATCTATCTTTGTTGGTCCCAGAGTATTTTAAACGATTTAATCATGAAATTTATCCTATTAATAAACCACATGCGCTAAGTTTTACCAGTGACGAACTGATAAAAATAATTTTGAAGAATCTGGAAAGTCGAGTTTAGATTGGAGGGGCTCTATGGTTTCGTTATTGCACTGACTCATCTTCTAAAATATTGTTAACTGTGATTAAAGCGATGGGTTGTAAAATTTAGGAGACTGTTAGGGGTTAAAGCCTGGATCTTGCTCAGAGTCATCCTCTTTGATTTTTTTTAGCTTTTCTTTGGTCTCCGTGGAGGGCTATTTTGTTTATATCATTGCCCTAGTGCTTTGATAGTTTAAATTCTTGTTGCTTAGCCATATATTTATTTATAACAGCCATAATCCCCGTCTGAAAAGAAGTGGTTTGACCCATTCCAAGCCTCTTAAGATCAGTGGTATCTAGATGACAATCATGTGGTCTTGCCACTCCCATGAGTATCTCTCTCTGAGGTGTAATATTCGTACTATCCAAGCCCATACACTGCGCCATTATATAAGCCATTTGGCATTTTGTAAGTGGTTCATTTCCTGACCAATGAAAAGTTCCATTAAAATCAGGATGATGGATTTTGTGTGCAATCATTTGACGACAAATGATTGCCACGTCAGAGGTGTGAGTCGGATAACGAATAGCACAATCATCGATGCTCAACGGCTGGTTATTTAATAGCCCTGTAACCAAAGTAGTGACCGCAGATTCATCCCAACTTTCAATTTCCCCATATAATAATGGCAACCGAAGAATACAAGCATTTTGTGTTGTCTCTCTTAATACCTGCTCTCCTCTCACTTTACTTTCGCCATAAGAATTTAGCGGCGTTGGTGTTGCTTCAGGAGTATAAGGAGGGGACTTCCCATCAAAAACATAGTCAGTAGAAAAATAAAGAACCCATGCCCCTGTTTTTTTAGCAGCCTCTGCAAAAATTTTCGGGGCTGTAACGTTTATCGCTATCGCATATTCAGGATTTCTTTCACAAACTTCAGGACTTTTTTCAGCAGCAGCAAAAATAATGACATCAGGTTTTTCTGATGCCATAAAGACTTCAATTTCATCTTTATTTAATAAATCAACACGTTTATATTTATCACTGATACGATTTAAAGCTGTGCCAATCACTGTCCATTCAGAATGGATTTTTAACTCATTAAATACTGCTCTTCCTAATAAGCCCGAAGCCCCAATAACTGCTATTTTCATATTCATTTCCGAGTATATAAATTCTATTTATAAGCGATTAAAGATCATTTTTACCATAATGATTTTGAACTGTATCAGTAATAAAACTATTGTCGCAAATGATATATTAGTAAAATGAGGTGGATGTTCAATCTAACTGATAAGACCTCTATTTTTTCGCGGTGGTTGTCCATATAGAGAAGCTGAGAAGCATCCCGATCGAACAAAGAGTGACAAATAATCTTTGTGCTGTTATATTGCCCAATATTGGGGGCTACATAACCAACTGGTGCTATGTTAAACATACTTCATACCCCAAGTGATAACCCTTGTAATTGCGATGCAAATTTGATTAAAAGAGTTTAAGATGCCAATTTTTCACGAAACTTTAGTACAGCTTAGAAAAAATTTAGGGTATAAAACTAAATTAGAAACCGACGAGGGTGGATTATGTGTTTTATATGCTGAAGAAGCCAATGATGCTTTTTTAAGTTCTGGAAATTTAAGAGCATTTAAAGCCCGTTGTGAATATATTAAAAAAAATTACTCTGAGTTCCCTACGCTATTTAATAAAGCCAAACAGCAAATCAAAATGAAAGATAAAAAGGGGGGAAGGTTAGATCACCCCTTATCTGCTAAAGAATTACAAATGGTTTTTGATGTGGTGGCTTTTATGGAGCAGGGTGAGTTATATCAAAATCCATTTAACTATAGTGATATTTTTAATCGGTTGCTACACCAAATGACCGAGGTTCAGGATATTGCTTACTTTGCACAATCTAGTGCTCTTGAAGCACTAGGGGGTAAGCTTTGTTTGGCATCGTTTTATGGCATTTATACTAACAAGGAACTAGAACAATATATCCATTTACTGGCTTCACTCGCTGAACGAACTACCAATGATTTTGCGATAAATATTAATGTTCTCAATGGTCCGCATCGTATTAGTATTTGTTATTCAAATAAGGAGAAAATTTGGCAGATTAATGATGCGAATTATTATGATTTAAACAAGTATAAAAACATTGTTATCCCCTTGAGTAAAACTTTTAATGAATATTACGAAGGAAAGTATGCTATTCAAACCCAAATTTTTACAACAGGACAAGTACAAGCCGCAATGCAGCCTATTGTTGATGAGTTTCTTGAGCCAATGCTTAAATTTCAACAGCCTAGCGTTGAGCGAGTAAAATATAGAACTGAATTTGGTAAAACACTAGGATCACTTGCCGTGACAATGGGGGATGTGGCTACTTTAAATAAGATAATTCGTATCGAAAGTGCTAATTTAAATTCATCGGATGGAGATGGTGTAACGGCAATTTGGCGAGCTGCGCAAAAAGGTCATGCAGAAATACTCAAGCTATTAGTGGATGCTAAAATGCCAGATGGGGAACCCAGAGTAGATTTAAATAAAGCTAATAAATATGGAGTAACTCCAGTCGTTATAGCGACAGTTTGTGATGTTTTAGATAACCGCGCAGAAGTTGTAAGAATACTAGTTGATGCTAAATTCCCAGATGGACAACCGAGAGTCGATTTAAATAAATCTGATAAAGATGGTAATACTTCAGTTCAGGTAGCGGCAGAAAATAACTACCTAGACATATTAAGTATGTTAGTGGATGCTAAAATGCTTGATGGACAACCTAGAGTAGATTTAAATCAAGCCGACATTGATGGTCAGACGTCGGTCTTTTTAGCTGCAGAAAATAACCACTCAGACATACTAAGGATATTGGTGGATACTAAAATGCCTGATGGACGACCCAGAGTAGATTTAAATCAAGCTAAGAAAGATGGTAAAACACCAGTCTGGATAGCTACGCAAAATGGAAAAGCTGACGCATTAAAGGTACTAGTGGATGCTAAAACACCTGAGGGACAACCGAGGGTAGATTTAAATCAAGCGGATGAGGATGGTATAACACCAATCTGGATAGCCGCGCATTCTGGTCATACTGACGTATTGAAAATACTCATTAATGCCAAATTTGCAGAGGGACAATATAGAATAGATTTAAGTAAAACCAATGCGAAAGATAGCTCTTTATTATCGGCTGCTGCATGTAACAATTATGTAGCAGCAATGCAGGTTTTAGTCGATGCAAAAACACCAGATGGACAACCAAGAATGGATGTAAATCAAGGAAATAATGATGAAGCCCCCCCACTTTGGTTAGCTGCGATGCATGGTAATATTGAAATAGTGAAAATCTTAATCGCTGCAGGTGCCAATCCAGAGTGTAACTATGATGATCTTACTGCTTTAGAAGTTGCAGCATTAGAGGGATTTGATGAGATTGTTGGATTATTAGACGGAAATTCCAATCATGGCATCTATCCTGGTTTTAAATAAAATTTCCTGGGCCAATAATACCAGCATATTGGTTGAAAAATAAAGCGAACGATACTGACCATGTTAGTGCGATATGGGAATGATTCATGCTATTTAATGCCCAAGATAAAACAAAGTTAGAGCGACTTAAGCTATTTGTAGCTATTTTTCTAGGTGGTAAATTAGGTGGCGGATTATTAGAAGGACTGAATCTTGCTAAGGTTTTGGACAATATCATCTGTTTTAAATAGCTTAAACTTAGGGCCTGCTAGGGGTTAAAGCCTGGATCTTTATCAGAGTCATCCTTTTTGATTTTTTGCAGCTTTTTTTTGGTCTCCATGGAGGGCGATGTTGTTGTATCGACACTAGATTTATGATCAATACTATATTTTTCCAGTGTAGCAATCACTTCATCACGAGGCCATCCCCAGCTTCCTGCGAGCAAAGCGGCTGTTCTACCATCTGAAGTTGTTTTTTGAAGATCCGCATCGTGTTTTGCAAGGAACTCTATCATTTTTACATCCCCACGTTCTGCCGCAAGATGGATAGGCGCCTTACCAGATTCATTAAGTTGATTAAGATCAACATGATGCTTTGCGAGCTCAGCCATTATGTCTATATTCCCATTTTCTGCGGCAATATGGGCAGGAGCATTTCCATAACTATCTAATGCATCAAGATCAATATTATGTTTTACAAGCTCCATTATCATTTGTAGATCCCAACGCTCTATAGCTAGATGAAGCGCATTTTTCCCGAATTTATCTGGTTTATTAAGATCGGCACCATGTTTTACAAGTTCTGCTATCATTTGTATATTCCCACGCTCTAAGGCTAAATGGATAGCAGTATCTCCAATGTTATTCGATTTATTAAAATTACCATGATGTTCTGCTGCTATATTTATCGTTTGTATATCACCTCGTTGAGCAGCAAGATGGATAGCAGTATCTCCAAACTTATCTGGTTGATTAAAATCAGCGCCGTATTTTGCTAGCTCAGCTACCATTAGAACATTGTTATGCCTTATTGCGGAATGGAGCGGGATTAATCCATCACTATCTAATGTATTAAAGTCAACCCCGGCTTTTCCTAGCTCGGCTATTACTCGTAAATTACCACGCACTACCGCTAAAGTGAGTAAATTTGTATTGGCTTGTTGTTCATATGATTTTTTGGTTATTGGACGACTTTCTGCTAATATTTTTAAGTTGTCAGCCAAGAGACTGCATTTTTTATCATTACCTGTAGTGATAGTTGTTGTACTCAGTACAAGATAATCTTTAGGTGCGCGAAATCCATAGAAAAGTGCTTTCGCAAGATGTTTTGTATCTTGCATTACGTATGCTTTGGGTGGCCACTGGTTAATATCCATGAAAGTCCAGTGCTTCAATGTCACATCATATGTTAATCCAATGCCATGCTGCCTGCTAGATAAAAAAACCCCGATGGCTGTCTTCGTTTCATATGTCAGAGAATTTATAGATTGAGCAATGTTGTCTAGATAAGCTGCTACTTCTTCCTCTGTATAAATCCCCAAATCAGAATATACTTGTACTATTCCACCTAGCTCTTCCAGTTTCTTGGATGATGCAAATTGAGATAGTGGCTCAATATCATATTGTTCAAGTGGCCTATTAAAAATTGAGGGGGATTCGCGAGAAAAATCTCGAGCATAGTGATATAAAGCTATTTTTTCATAAAAACCAAGTACTTCGAGTAAATCTAAATCGTTATCTGTTAATACTTCATGCTGTTTTACTTTTTCTCTAACGGCATTGATTTTTTCAGGTAAGTCCTTTTCTTCTAATATTCTTGAAATGCGACTCTCAAATACCTTTGTATCGCCAATAAGAGCAGCATCTAACCAAGCATATGTAAAACCAGTGCATATTCCTTTAAGCTCTCCTTTATCGCCTGTACGTACATATCCAAGCAATATGCCAAATTTAATTAGCTCCTCATGAACGATTTTTCCCATAATGATAACCCCAAATTTTTAAGGATTCTCATGATATTATAGTACATAGTGAGTGCTATCTGCCTTTTAATATACGGGGCGGGCAGCATTAAATAGACTAGGTTGTATCAAATTGATGTAAAGTATGGTCAATTTTTAGTATAATCGCGACAGTTTTAAAATGAAGGATTTTATATATTATGTTTACTCTTATTAGAGCAACACAACAAATTTCATGTCGAGAACTACTCCCTACTTTGCGACATAACGGTTTTTTTAGCAAACAGGCACTGGTTTCTTCAGAAAAAGAACAAGCCCAAGCCCAAGCAAAAGGAACTAAGGAATATAAACCGAATGAAAATCAGGATGAAGACTCTATAAAATTTCAGAAAGTAAGTGCTCCTGATTTAGGTAAACCAGGGGATCCTTATTTAGAGCCTAAGGTATCGTCTAGGGTATCAACACTAGATCTTTCTGATGTTTCAACGAGAAATGATGGCACGGGTGCTCGTGATTATGTTATCAGTCATCCTCCTCAAAGAATTAAATTAGGTGGTGGAACTTGGAGCGGAGACTCTTGGGTTTATATGCAAGAGTGAACTTTGAAAAAGGGGCGGGTAGAGTAAGCAGTAAAGGTCTGCTTTAGCCGAAATGAAACTCTTGGGGCTGCTTCTATTATGATATTAATCGAACAGCTTGAAAAAAAATTTCTCATTGCAGTGAGGGTATTGATTTTCTGACGCAACAAATTAATATTGAGACCTCAGCGTATGGAGCAACACATCCACATTTTTATCATATTAATAAATCACATGCTCTAAGTTTTACCAGTGACGAACTGATAAAAATAATTTTGAAGAACCTGGAAAGTAGGGGTTAGATTGGAGGGGGCCCTATGTTTTCTTTATTGGCGCTGATTCCTCTTCCAAAGTATTGTTAACTGTGATTAAAGCGATGGTTTGTAAAACTTAGGGACTGTTAGGGGTTAAAGCCTGGATCTATCTCAGAGTCATCCTCTTTGATTTTTTTTAGCTTTTCTTTGGTCTCTGTGGAGGTTGGGGTTGTTGTCTCGACACTAGATTGATGATCAATACTATATTTTTCCAGTGTAGCAATCACTTCATCACGAGGCCATCCCCATCTTCCTGCGAGTAAAGCAGCTGTTCTACCATCTGAAGTTGTTTTTTGAAGATCCGCATCGTGTTTTGCAAGGAACTCTATCATTTTTACATCCCCACGTTCTGCTGCAAGATGGATGGGCGCCTTACCAGATTCGTTAAGTTGATTAAGATCAACATGATGTTTTGCGAGCTCAGCCATTATGTCTATATTCTCATTTTCTGCGGCAATATGGGCAGGAGCATTTCCATAACCATCTAATGCATTAAGATCAATATTATGTTTTACAAGCTCCATTATCATTTGTAGATCCCGACGCTTTGTAGCTAGATGAAGCGCATTTTTCCCGAATTTATCTGGTTTATTAAGATCGGCACCATGTTTTACAAGTTCTGCTATCATTTGTATATTCTTACGCTCTGCGGCTAAATGAACAGCCGCACAACCAAAATTATCCGACTTATTAAAATCACCATGATGTTCTGCTGCTATATTTATCGTTTGTATATCACCTCGTTGAGCAGCAAGATGGATAGCAGTATCTCCAAACTTATCTGGTTGATTAAAATCAGCGCCGTATTTTGCTAGCT
>CANJHO010000034.1 GCA_947474165.1 Legionellaceae bacterium | reverse complement strand
TTAGATTGCGTTCAGATTTAAACGATTTTATTAGGCAAAAAGCGCAGGACTAGCACCGCTAATCTGAGCATTTTTGCCTAATAAAATCGTTTAAAGATGGATGCAAGCTAAAATGCCAACCCGAAGATTCAATGTTGACGAGGCACTAGTACCGACGCGGTATTTAATTCTAGCACCATCACGAAATACTATCTCATTTTTTGAATCCACATCATGTTTTTTAAGTTCTCCGTAACAACCTACATGTACAGTAATTTATCAGAGAATTGCTAGACGCCTCTATAAACGTTATTCTATAGCAAGATTAATCAGGCTGTCACCGACAACCTATACTGCGTGCAGTATAATATTAAATATTGGAGAAAAAACACATGAATCCCTTGCTTAAACCATTAACGACCCTAAGCTTATGCTTATTTGCAGCAGTCGCATTAGCTGCCCCTAAACAACTGGTAACCCATAACACCACAGATGCTGAATCAAACGCTTTTGTCGCGGGCTCCATTCCTTCACAACACCCTACCCGCGCCCATACCGATGGTAAAGTCTTTTGGACTGCTGTAAAAATGGCCTGTTTTGGTCACACCATTGATGGCAAATGCGATGCTTTAATCAAGATGGAAACCAACACACCAAACCCAGTAGAGATTGGTACATTAATCATGGATATCACTACAGGAGCTATTACTCCCCTGCAGCTCCATGGCAATGGATACACCATTACTGTGAATGGACCCGGTGAAACAACCATCAGCAAGGATCATTAAGCCTTGTGATCAATCTTCCACACAACCTGCAAACCAAGCAATTGTGCTTGGTTTTTAGCCTGACCTTTAATGTTGTAAGAAGAAAACTCACTGATCTTCGTTGTATTGTTAATCACAGCATTGCTAACACCTAGTAAATAAGTATAACCCAGATCAAAACCAAGATTAGGACGCATTTGATAATGAGCGCCAATCGATAGGGCGTAGCGATCAACATCAGGTAAACGAATGTCCCTATCTCCTATCACTGTTGGCGTTTGATCATAGCCTGTCCCCATCCGCAGCATCCACTGCTCATTCACGTGATAATTAGCCCCTACGGCCAATCGCCAAGTATCCCGATAATTTTGTGGTGTCGATGCATTGGCCGTTGTCTGAATGATAAAACCAGATTCATCTGGATTTGGCAATCCCACCGCAATATTATTCAATGAAATCGTCTTAAACGCGCCCCAAGCTGAATAAACCACTGAACCCAACAAGGCCCATTGTGCATTAACATCTTGATAAGCACTTAATGTTAAAATGGCCGGCAAAGGAATGTCATCGCTAAATAACGAGTTACTGCGATACGTGGCATTGGGATTTGCCGCCGTGGGATCTTCCAATATATTTAGTGTTGGATCAGCCAATGGGCCCGTTAATTGACTATAACCTTTAAAATCATGTGTCTTGTGTGACTGGTAATTAAATCCAAAACGCGTGTGATTTTCATTAAACATCAACAAGATGCCGCTATGAAAGCCAACACTTGACGAGCTACCTGAATTATAAGTTTCTGAATCGACCGTTGTGGCTGGAACCTCAGCGGCAGAAGTCATCAAAGCAGGAGAACCAATTATCCGATTAAAGATAACCCGTGCATATTCAACATCAAGCCCTATGCCAAAGGACAAATGATCAGTCAATTCCCAGCCTAACTCAGGGGATACATCGACACTTTCAAACTGACTCAATGTACCTGCATAACGAAGGGCAGAATGGGGACTATAACTAGTAGATAATCCAAAAGGAGAAACCACACTCAAACCAAAAACAACACGATCACTCAATGGCAAAGCATAATGAAAAGACGGAACAACCGCATTTTGTCCCCCTTGTAATCCACTGAATCCCTCTGAATACACAAAAGGGATGCCTGAGGGATTGGCAGGATTTAGCGTCGTATAAGTATTCTCGCCTGATAAAACCGCGCTGGGTAATACCCCTACCCCACCCAACACAAACTGCTGTTTTTTAATCAGCACCAAACCCGCAGGGTTATACCAACCAATAGAGGCATCAGCACCCTCAGCAGCAATGCCCGCCGCAAAATTACCAATGGCTGCAGGACTTCCCTCAGTGTAAAGGGAAAATCCACCTGCATAACTCACAGTACCAAGCATCAATGCCAGCATCGCGACACTAAGCTTTGTTTTTATTGGAATTTGTGCATTTTTCACGCCTTACCCCTGGATCATCCTTTAAAAAGAAACGATGATAATTCAATGCGATTTCATTGAAAACACTTATTAACAAAAATGTGAGGTTCCCTCTTGTATCTTAAGGGCAGTCCATGCTAATCTGTTCTATTTTTGCACGGATCATCTTATGCGACACATTGTTACGAAATTTGGGGGCACTAGCGTTTCTACCCGTGAAAATTGGGGACATATTGCGGCCATTACAAAAAAACACCTAAATACAGGGGTTCAGCCTGTTATCGTCTGCTCAGCGCTGACACAAGCCTCAAATAAATTAGAAAAAATGATCGAGGCCGCGCTGCTTGATGAACATCATAGTATTCAGGCCGAATTAACCTCTAGCTATTTGCAACTGGCAAAAGATTTAGGCGTTGATCCAGACCTCATCACCCTTGATCTCCAACAACTACAACAATGGCTCACAGGCATCGCACTATTGCGTGAGGCGCCCGCCAAAACCCAAGCACAAATTTTAAGCTTAGGGGAATTAATGATGACCCGTCTTGGGCATGCATTTTTACAACAACAAGGCATCAATTGCCAATGGTACGATGCCCGAGAAGCCTTACAAACAACACCCATTCCCGGCGGCGATGCTGTTAATTATTTAGCTGCCCGTGGCAATTGTGATCCCAATCCCATCCTTGCAAACCAATTGGCAAACGCAGGTTACGACGCCATTATTACTCAAGGTTTTATCGCTTCAAACGCACAAGGAGATACCGTTTTACTGGGACGCGGGGGATCAGATACCTCAGCGGCCTTACTGGCAGCCATTTTAGATGCCACCGTTTGTGAAATTTGGACCGATGTCCCTGGAATCTATACAGCAAACCCCCATCAACTACCCCATGCCCGTCTGCTCAAACAACTCAATTATGATGAAGCACAAGAAATCGCCTCCATGGGCGCGAAAGTACTACACCCCAATTGTTTGCCGCCTGTTCGGCGCGCAGGCATTCCAATGTTTGTTAAATATACCTGTATGCCTGACCATTCAGGGACTTGCATCACTAAAGAAAGCGATGACAATGCCCCCCCCATCAAATCAATTTTAGTCAAACACAGCATTACCCTGATTTCCATTGATACCTTAGATATGTGGCAACAGGTCGGATTTTTAGCCGATGTGTTCACCACCTTTAAAAACCATGGATTTTCAGTGGATCTCCTCTCATCCTCTGAATTTAACGTGACTTTATCTTTAGATAGCAACGCCAAGTTACGTGATAGGGTCGCTTTAGAAGCACTCATTGCTGATTTAAATCAATTTTGTCGCGCCAAAATCATTGAGCCCTGCAGTGCTGTGAGCTTGGTTGGCCACCACATTCGAACTGTTTTACCCCAACTAGGCCCCACCCTTGAAGTCTTTGAAGCCAAAAAAGTGTACCTGATGTCATTGGCCTCAAATGATCTTAATCTAACCTTTGTTGTGGATGAGTCACAAGCTGATAAATTATGCCAAGAGCTCCATAATTTACTCATTGAAAACAACCCACAGAGTTTTTATTATTCCAAAAGTTGGCATGAAGAATTTGGTAATCCCACAGCCCGTAAAGCGCCCTGGTGGGAGACTGCACGAGATAATTTACTAAAAATAGGCGCAAAGCACTCCCCTTGTTATGTCTATGATGCAGCAACGCTTGCAGAGAAAGCCGATGAGCTCTTAAGTTTAAAGTCCATTGATCAATTATTTTATGCCATCAAAGCGAATCCCCATCCAGGTGTTTTAAAAACCTTATATGATAAAAACATCGGTTTTGAATGTGTTTCAATCAATGAACTGCAGCACATCCATCACCTATTCCCGACCATTGACAAGCAACGTGTGTTATTCACACCCAATTTCGCAGCCCGGTCCGAATATGAATACGCGCTTGAATTGGGTTGTTATGTCACCATTGACAGTGTTTACCCCTTAGAACATTGGGGTGAGCTCTTTAGTGGTCAATCTATTTTAATTCGGATTGATCCCGGATGTGGTGCAGGGCATCATAAATATGTATGCACTGGCGGCAATGAATCTAAGTTTGGCATCACACAAGACAACTTAGATCGCGTCGCTTCTCTAGTCGCCCAATATGGCATCAAAGTCATCGGGTTACATGCTCATTCAGGCAGTGGTATTTTATCCTTAGAATTATGGCAACAAACAGCCCTAATGTTAGCTGCTGAAATATCCCGATTTCCTGAAGTTCGCATTATCAACATGGGCGGAGGCTTGGGCGTTGTCGATAAACCTGGGCAACAAGCACTCAATATGGCCGTTTTAGATGAATCCCTAATGGCCGTTAAATCGCGCTATCCAGCGCTATCGCTGTGGCTTGAGCCTGGTCGATTTTTTGTTGCTGAAAGTGGCGTGATCCTGGCTAAAGTTACTCAATGCAAAGAAAAAGGAAAAGTTCGTTTTGTAGGCATTGAAACCGGCATGAATTCTTTAATCCGACCGGCACTTTATGGGGCTTACCATGATATTGTGAATCTAAGCCACTTAACAGAAGAAAAAACGGAGTTTGTCCATATCGTAGGACCCATTTGTGAGTCTAGTGACACCTTAGGCTATGACCGTCTACTTCCTGATACCAAAGAAAATGACATCATTCTGATTGCCAATACCGGCGCCTATGGCCATTGCATGAGCTCATCCTATAATCTGCGACCGCCAGCTCATGAAATTGTCATTTAAATCATGCTAAACGATAGCTTAGAACGGATCAAAGCCACTGATCCCAGCGCCTCCTATATTGTGCAGGCGCCAGCAGGCTCAGGTAAAACTGAAATCCTCACCCAACGCTACTTAAGACTTCTCAGTGGCGTTAGCGCACCTGAACAAATTATCGCGCTCACCTTTACACGAAAGGCCGCCAATGAAATGCGCGAGCGTATTTTACGAGCCCTCCATCAAGCCCGCGACCAACTAGAGGGCGAGACGCCTCACCAACAGCAAACCCTAGCTTTTGCAAGAAATGCCCTCGAACGAGATAAGGCCCTACACTGGCAACTCCTTCAACAGCCAGGACGCCTTCGAATCATCACCATTGACTCTTTATGCCAAACCCTAAATCAGGCCATTCCCTTACAAGAACAGCAAATCCCTTATGCCAATATCACAGATAAACCCCAAACCCATTACCGGGCGGCGGCTCGCGCGTGCCTTAACTTTGCCCTTGAACATTCGTCGTATCACCTTGTCTTAAAAACGCTGCTACAGCATGTGGATAATCGCCAAGATATTCTACTGGATTTATTCAGCGAATTATTGGCTGATCGCTTTCAATGGCAGCATCTTTTATATACCGCCAAAGCGCAAGATAAAAGCACCTATGAAGATGCATTGGCTTTTATAGAACACCATGAATTAACCCGCTTTCAAAAGAGCATTCCTGACGATTTGGGACGTGAATTAATTTTATTAGTCAGCCAACTCAGTCGCATTCAACCCACACCTGATTCGCCCCTGCGACAATTAAAAACAATCACTGATCTCGATAGAACGCTCATCCCCCAAGTGGCCATGCTGATACTCACCTCTCAACAGACCTTGCGCAAAGCCTTCGATCATCACGTGGGATTAAAACGCGGCGAGTGCAGTGATGAAGACTACAACGCCCTTAAAACAAGAAGCAAAGCCCTACTCAGTGAATTAGAAACCTTGCCTGATTTCCTTCCGGCCTTGTTGCGTGTTAAAAATTTACCAGCGCCCCAATATGATAATGAGCAATGGGAGGTCTTGCAGGCTTTATTTGCCCTGCTTCCCTTGCTTGCTGCTCATTTACAGGTGGTGTTTAGTGAAGCGGATGAGGTCGATTTCACTTCCATTGCAGAACAAGCCCTTGTCGCCCTAGGACCTGCTGACAATCCCACCGATTTAGCCCTTCACCTGGATAATAGCATTCACCACTTGCTTGTTGATGAATTTCAAGACACGTCCATTCAGCAATTTCAATTATTAAGTCAATTGGTGCAAGGCTTCTTGCCCGATGATGGAAAAACCCTCTTTGTTGTCGGCGATCCCATGCAATCAATTTATCGTTTTCGTTCAGCAGAAGTAGGGCTATTTTTACGTGCACAACAACAAGGCATTGGCCCCGTTCAACTCATTCCGCTTGAACTACAAAGTAATTTTCGCTCAACAGCAACCATTGTGGATTGGGTTAATCAACATTTTAAAACCATCTTTCCACCCACAGATGACATTGAATCGGGGGCTGTCACTTTTCATCCCTCCGTGAATGTAAAACCTGCTGAGTCCACCAGTCAGGTGTTGGCATTTCAATATAAGAGCCGTCGTGAGGAGGCACTGGCAGTGGTTCAGCTCATTTCAGCAGAGTTAGCAGCCCACCCCACGGATGAGATTGCTATACTGGTTCGCTCACGCCAACAATTATCTGATATTGTGCAAAACTTAAGGGCTAATGGCATCCCCTTCCAAGGGGTTGAGATTGATCCCTTAACCAAGCTGCCTCACTTACGGGACATTTGGTCACTGACACAAGCGCTGCTAATGCCTGCCAACCGTTTAGCCTGGCTTTCGCTACTTCGAAGCCCATGGTGTGGTTTAAGTCTCATTGATCTGCTCACCATTGCAAGCCATGACAAAAAAAAATCCATCTTTTATGCACTCTCAGAGCCTAGCGTCATTACCCAGTTGACTGATGAGGGACGCGTTCGAGCCCAATTTGTTCATCAGGTGTTAGAAAAAGCATTGGCTTCCCGATATCAACAACCCCTTATTCCTTGGATAATGGAAACACTCAAAAAACTCCATCTTGAAAATGTTTTAACCAGCACGGAACAAGATGATGTAGAGCAATATTGGTTATTACTTGAGCGATTCGAACACCTTGGACAAATCGAGGATCTAGGCCAGTTTAACCTTGAATTTAACAAACTATATTCACAACAAGTGGTGCCCTCTCGTTTAAAAATCATGACCATTCATAAATCCAAAGGACTTGAATTTGATAGTGTCATCCTTCCTGGCCTGAGTACCAGCACCCCTAACCTGCGTACCCCCCTGTTGCGATGGCTTAAATTACCACGTGAACAACAAGAGGACTTACTCCTACTTTCCCCAATCAAAGCAGCACACCATGAGCAATGTCTATTGTATGATTACTTGGGAAAACTAGATGCACAAAAAAATAGCTATGAATTGCAGCGACTCTTCTATGTGGCGGTGACGCGAGCAAAAAAACGTCTTTATCTTCTCGATAATACTGAAAAAAACAGTAAAGGATCCTTTCGTGCATTGCTAGAAAATCAAGTGTTTATTCATTCAGAACAGCCCATTAATCCAGAACAGTTAATGGCTGATTATCCAACACTTTATAAGCTGCCCGTTGCGTTTTATCATAAAGCACCGCTGCCCTCTGAACCACACAATACAGCGCCCCTCATCATCACCAACAGCATGCCACGACTGATTGGGATTGTGACCCATGAATTATTACAATGGGTTTGTGAGCATCATCCAGAAGACCTTCGTGACGTTCCTTGGGGGTTGGCACGTGATCAATTGATAGCCCTAGGTTTTGTAAATCACGAATTAGTCGCAGCCGAGCACTTGATTAAAACCCAACTCAGCACATTATTTCATGATCCGATAGGACAATGGATCATGAAAGCCCACGAAAATGAACGCAATGAATATGAACTGCTGGTCTTACACCATAACAAACTCACCACCCAGATCATTGACCGAACTTTTTGTGATAAAGGAATCCGCTGGGTCATTGATTTTAAAACCGGGCACGACGACACCACGAGCACAACACACCATCGCCTACAAGTTGAAAATTATGCGCGTCTATTCACGGAGAAGAACAATGATCCCATCCGATGTGGCGTTTATTACCTTGCTAGCAATCGCTGGCTAGATTGGGAGTATATCAATACATGAACATTGAACAATCAGTCACCCAAGTATTATCCCAAACACTTGACCCCTTATTAGGTATTAGTGCCAATGACTTAGGTCTTAAATCTACCTTAAGCCATGAGGGCGAACGGCTCAGTCTTCATTTATCGGCAGGTTTTCCAAGTGGTTTTTTAGAAGACTCTCTATTGCCACAGCTTAATAGAGCATTCCTAACTGCCTTACCAGAACACCCCATCGACCTGACCCTTGGTCATTTTATTAAAGCCCATCGCACCCAGCTTGCCGGCAAAGGATTAAGAGGGGTAAAAAATACAATCGCCATTGCCTCTGGTAAGGGCGGTGTTGGAAAATCCACCATCACCGTTAATCTTGCTGCAGCCTTGGCGCGAAGCGGTGCTCGAGTGGGGATATTAGATGCTGATATTTATGGCCCCAGCATCCCTTTAATGCTTGGAAAAACAGCCCCTGTCACCGTGAGTGGTGAACATTATTTGCCCGTCACAGCCCATGGAGTACAAGCCATGTCCATTGGCTATCTCATGGACGGTGAACCGGCTTTGATTTGGCGGGGTCCGATGTTGGCCAAGTCTTTGCTACAAATGTTAGATATCACAAAATGGGATGAGCTTGATTATTTACTCATCGATTTACCTCCTGGCACGGGTGATATTCAGTTAAGTTTGGTTCAGAAAATTCCAATAACAGCTGCAATTATCGTCACAACCCCTCAAACCGTTGCGACCATGGACGCTGAAAAAGCAATAAAAATGTTTGTAAAAACCAATATTGACGTATTAGGCATCATTGAAAACATGTCCACCCACCGCTGCACTCAGTGTGGCCACGAAGAAGCCATCTTTAGTCATGGCGGGGCACTGGCACTGTCTCTGAAATATAAAACCGAATTGCTGGGCCAACTGCCATTAAACGGACAAATTGGAAGTGATTGTGACAACGGCGCCCCAACAGCTGCGAAGGGATCTGGAGAATTGGCGGTAACGTTCATTAAAACCGCACTAAGAGCCGCCCTTGCACTGAGCAACAAGCCATTGAATTATGCGGATAGGTTTCCTGAAATTATTGTTGAGTAAGGGTCTTAGGGGTTATTCTATTTCATGTTAAACTAACATTATTTAAGGGATTAGGGGCAAACCAACATGTCTGACAATTATACTGCCGAAGCCATTGAAGTATTAAGTGGCCTTGAACCCGTTCAACGACGTCCTGGCATGTACACCGATACCACTCGCCCTAACCATTTAGCCCAAGAAGTAATTGATAACAGCGTTGATGAAGTGATCGCAGGCTTTGCAAACCGTATTATGGTAACGCTTTATGAAGACCAATCTGTTGAGGTGGAAGACAATGGCCGCGGGATGCCTGTTGATTTGCACCCACAATTGGGATTAACGGGCGTCGAGGTTATCATGACACGCCTTCATGCTGGGGCTAAATTCTCTGATAAAAATTACCATTTTTCAGGCGGCTTGCATGGTGTAGGGGTTTCTGTTGTCAACGCGCTCTCTGATCGTCTGGATGTTACCATTAAACGAGATGGCATCATCTATCAAATGTCCTTTGCGAACGGTGCCAAAGTCAGCGAACTCAAAGAAATAGGCCTCACTAAAAAACGCGACACCGGCACGGTACTTCGTTTTTGGCCCAATCCCAATTATTTTGATACCCCACGCTTATCAGTTAAACAACTTACCCATGTTTTAAGAGCAAAAGCGGTGCTTTGCCCAGGCTTATCCATGACCTTTCTCAATAAAGCCACTGCTGAGGAAACCACTTGGTGCTATGAGCAGGGCTTGGCGGATTATTTATGTCAATCATTACCGCCAGATTACCTTCCTGAAGCCCCTTTTTCCGGTGAATTTAAAAGCGTAGATGCCACTGTGGATTGGGCCCTGGCCTGGTCTAATACCCCCAATGGACTCCTCAATGAAAGCTATGTGAATCTAATCCCTACAATTCAAGGCGGCACCCATGTCAATGGCTTGCGTTCAGGTCTTTTTGATGCCTTATCCACCTTCTGTGAATTACGCAATTTACTGCCACGCGGGGTTAAATTAACGGCAGATGATTTATGGGAACCCTGCCAATATGTGCTCTCTGTTAAAATGAAGGAACCGCAATTTGCAGGCCAAACCAAAGAGCGATTAAGCTCAAGGCAAACGGCTGCTTTTGTCAGTAACGTTATCAAGGATGCCCTGTCATTATGGCTCAACCAACACCGCAGTCAGGGTGAGTTAATTGCTGCATTGGCTATAGAACGCGCTCAAAAACGCTTGCGTCAAGCCAAGCAGGTCGCACGCAAGCGTGTCCATCAAGGACCTGCATTACCCGGTAAATTGGCCGATTGCCTCCAGACTGATTTAAGCCAAGCTGAATTATTTTTAGTTGAAGGAGAGTCTGCTGGAGGCTCTGCAAAACAAGCCCGTAGCAAAGATTTTCAAGCGATTTTACCCCTGCGGGGTAAAATTTTAAACTCATGGGAAGTGGATTCATCCCATGTGCTAGCCTCCCAGGAAATTCATGATATTTCAGTGGCCATTGGGGTTGATCCAGGCTCAGATGATTTGAGTGGCTTACGGTACGGTAAAATCTGTATTCTCGCTGATGCGGACTCCGATGGTGCTCACATCGCGACTTTAATCTGCGCCCTGTTCCTGCGCCATTTTAAACCATTAGTCATCGCAGGGCATATTTATGTTGCCATGCCACCGCTTTACCGTATCGATGCCGGAAAAGAAGTTCATTATGCGCTAGATGATGAGGAAAAAGAAAAAATCACAGCGGTATTATTAAAAAATAGCCGATCTAAAATAAACGTACAGCGCTTTAAAGGCCTAGGGGAAATGAACCCCATCCAATTGCGTGAAACCACAATGGATCCCAATACAAGACGCTTGGTTCAACTCACGCTAGAGGACGAACCCAACACCATGGAACTAATGGACATGATGCTTGCTAAAAAAAGGGCCGCTGATCGCAAGTCCTGGTTAGAAAACAAAGGCAATTTAGCAGCCATTTAGGTAGCATTTATTGCAAAGAAGGGCTCTCCTTTAGAGCACTGATATCATCTGAATTAGATGTTTCTTTAAAAATACTATTCTGACGCAAAGGAGAAGCTCGAGACTTAGACGCCGCAGCTACAGGGGCACTCAGAGCACTTTCCTGCACATCAGTCAATTGAGGCCGTACTGATTTCTTTGGCTCAGAAGGATCAATATTTAAGGCCGATGACGGATCTAGGACTGGAGTATTTAGCTCATTGCTATCCTCTAACCTCTTAAATTCAGCTTTCAATTCCTGACGAGCGTTTTTTACAATTTGTTTTTTTGCATACCATTCAGCAGCATAAACCACACCCATCGACACAATCGCGCCTATTGTCACTGCAATTCCTGCTGGATAAAAACACCAAAGTGCAACAATACCTGTCATCAACAAGGCGGTACAAAGGCTAGCCCAAAGGGATTTTTTATGTTGTTCATAATTGCTATCAAAGCGAGCTTGGTGTTGTTTGGCTTCTAGGTCTTCACCCTTTAGAATAAGATCATCTCGACCTTTATATTTAATCTGTATTAATTTAAATAATTCGCGAAACACAATCAGACCTTGAGCGACCACCGTCAAAATAGCAACAACGGGTGTGCCTGTCACTGCTGCAGTCAATACAAGAAGGTAGGCTGAAATTTTAAACCCTGTTGCTGCTAAAATGAAAAAATTATCCCGAATTTTATTAAACCAAGGCAGGGATCTATCAAACATTGTCTGATAAATACGATAAAAACCAATGCCAACTGCCGTGGCCAGTTGTATCGCTGGAAAAAATAAGGTGATGGTTAATAATTCTTGAACCGGCGTTATCCCACAGAAGAAATCGGCAACCAGAATACCCAGGAGCACAAGCACGCCAGCAAGCGAGATTTTTTTATACCTTTTTGAGTATTTATCATCAATATACTCAATCACTTCCTTTATTTTAGCATTAACAATAGCCAAATCATTATTCGGATCATTAACGCCGTCATATCGTTCATTTAACTCAACTAAAAGTTCATAAACAGTCAATGGCGCATTTTTATATCGACCCTGTTCTTTTTCTTTAATTTGTGCGGCATTTAAAATATCAATTAGAGCGGCTTGAAGGGCTGGAGAGGCGTTCAGCCGTATGATGAAAAAAGCTTCATCGATAGGAGCGGTTCGTATCGTCTTATCATATGAATCAATCGTAGTGCTTAGTAGCTCTGCAGAATGTTTGCCGCCATCTCGGATATAAGTAGCAATCCTAGCTAAGGTAGCAAGCAATTTTTCTTCTGCTGTTATATCCGCTGACATCATTCACAACTTAAATTATCAAACTTACTTAGATTATACCCTGCTAAGATTAACAAATTATTAAGAAATGGCTTAGGAGGCTAGCTTCCTAAGGATCGCCAACCTTACCATTTTAACAACGAGATTATATTTGAATAATCATTCGTCCATAATTCAGTTTTTGCATCCGCCACAAAATGCCAATTATCTTGACGCATGAGCTGATTAGCTAAGCGCTCGTTTGAAGTTAACAACGCCCATTCAGATGCAAATTGCTTTAATTTAGTATTACCCGGATCAATACGATGTAAAACAATTAAATCCAATTCACGCCCAGCAGCCGTTACAACAGGGAGGACATTCAAATGGCGGTTTGAGAGATTAACCAATAAAACACCCTCTGGCACCATTTTTCTTTTATAAAGCTCAAAGGCCTCCAAAGTTAATAAATGAACCGGTATTGCATCTGAACTAAACGCATCCATCACCAATAACTGATACGATGCATCAGGTACCATTGATACGGCTAAACGCGCATCATCCTGTATCAACTCAGTATGAGGAGGGCAATCCCGTAAATAGCTAAACAAATGCGGATCGCTCGCGATATCAATCACTTGCTGATCAATTTCAACCATTGTCAACTGATCGTGTTCACGAAACTGACACGCCAACGTACCCGCCCCCAACCCCATGACCATCGCATGCAAGGGTTGGTATAACGCTTGTAGTTGCTGTACCACTGGATAAATAGGCCCATAATAAGCAATCGCCCCATTCGTTTGTTTTTTATCAAACTGAACTTGAAAACCATGTAAGGTACTTTGACTCATCAATGCATGAGCCCCCTTCTGTAAAAAAACTTGCTTTACTCCATAAAAATTACGTTGTTGACTAAGAATTTGAATGGGCTTAAACCATGGCATCAACACAAAAATAAAAATAATCAGCATTCCAAAAAATAACTTCCATCGACTACCAGGCCAGATCATAATGAGAGACATGCTGATTATTTCAGCAACATGATTAACCTTAACCCAACGACCCCATTGGTTATCTGGAAAAAATTGACTCAGCATTAATAACCCAATAATAGAAGGAATAACCCAATGTTGTTTTGTTTTAGGAATCGGAATACAAAGCAATCCTAATAATATGGCCAATGGATATTCAATAGCGGATCCAAATAGTCTTGGTGCGATGATGCCATTAAAAAAGCCTGCAAGAACGCCGCCTAAGGCAAGGAAAAAATAAAAAGCTGTCAATTTTTGAGGGGCTGGACGCGTGCGGACCAATTCACCATGGCACAATAAAGCCAACATAAAAAAACCCAGTAAATGACATAGGATCAATGGCACCATTGGCTTCTGATAAATAGAAACAAATCCCAAAAGAGGAAATACCATAACAACAAGGATATTCCGTTGAACCCAAGCATGAGAAATGATTGGTTTTGTCGCAAAAGTTACCATAAATGATAATAAGTATAGCGCCAAAGGCAAGACCCAAAATAAAGGGGTGGCCGCAACGTCCGTCGATATATAAAACGTAACCCCTAACATTAAACTACAAGGAAGAAAACTCAAAAAAACCCAAGTGGCATAACGTGAAGGAATGTTTTTTACAAGGCTCTCACCCTGTTGAATAGTTGATTGATAACGCAACCCCAATAATAAGAAGAATACAAGCACAATGTATAGCAAATAAAGAATATTCCATCCATTAAATTGCTGAACAATACCCAAATAACGCTCCACAAGCCAAGGGTAGCTTAACAACGCTAACAGACTCCCTGCGTTGCTGGCCACATATAAAAAATAAGGATCGGTTGCTCGCTTGCCTGTCGTTTGACTATAAGCATATTGCAATAATGGCGCAGATGCGGCCACCACCAATAACGGCAACCCCAGCTGGAATAACAAGTCTTTAAGAATCAACCATTCAGGCACACCATGGCTTGAAGCAGGCAGATAAACCAAGGGCAAAGCGAACAAACTAAGCAAACAGATAATCAGGTGAATATACCGCCAGCGACCGGGTGTCTTCACTTGGCTCAACATCCAAGCATAAGCATAACCAATCAGCAACAATAATTGAAAAAATAGCATGCAAACCGTCCAAACTGCAGGCGTTCCACCATAAACAGGTAATAAAATTTTTGCGACTATAGGTTGAATAACGAACAGTAAGCAGGCACTTAAAAACAGACTGATAGAAAAAACAACTTGATACACCTTGGCTTCCTTGCATTGTTGTAATGAATGATTTATTTAAGACCAATTGACACGAACGACAAAACAAGAAAATGATTTTATGTTTATTATAAAGATAATATAGATAAATTAGCAACCATCAGTTCTCTATCAACAGCAATTCGCCCTGCGTCAGGATTCAATGAGCAAGCGGTTGCGCTTTGGTGCTATTCGCAAACCTTTGAAAGCCATGGAGGGCTTTCGAGAGTGCTTGTTGGCTTCATGCGTGTTTGCGAATAGCACCAAAGCGCAACTGCTTGCCTGCACTGAACTTTTTGGGCGGGAATTGCTGCTCTATCAGCAGAGTGATTGCATTAAAATGATTTAAATTAGGTTTTCGTTAACCTTCGCTACCCTTTAAAATAATATTCTCATGAAAAAGCTGTTCATCATTTCTCTTAAGCTCACTATCCTTTTGTGTCTTAACCTCTTTATTTTCATTAGGGAAAAAGTTCAATCCGGACTTGGCCGAAAGCGCCAGATCTTTTTTCAACGTTTTCAGAGTAGGTTCACTTGAAAATGTCTGGTAAGCATCTTTATCAAACTTAGGCAGAGCATTTGCGCTGGGTTCTTTAAGAAGCTTTGTGGATAAGTGTGCCAATACAAACCCAACTGCCAATAGGGCAATGCCTGCACCCATAGGCATAAACATCAGTGAAATAAATAACAAAGCAGGCATTAATATATTAATAAACAAGCTATGCACTAACTTTAGTCTCTGATAGGTGATTAAGCGCTCTTGATAGTCTGAATCCCCCATCAATCGCTTCATCTCCAAATAAAGTTGTTGTTTTTCAAATTCATTGGCTTCCGTTGGATCGTCACTTTGTATTTGATTCAATTCTTTAAATCTAGCCAACAATAAATCACATTCAGTTTCTGCTAAAAGTCGCGCGGATTTTGTTTTATTAATATCAAGTCCTGCGTTGAATGATTTATAGATCAGCGTAAAAAGAAAATAGGCTGCAGCACCTACCCCATCTAGAATTAATTTCGTTGTTTGTACCATGGCGAGTGCTGGACAGAAAAAATAATACATGACACTAAAAGCAAGAATGGTTGCTAATTTATAAATTATATCATATAAAATGCAATATGCCCTATATTTAAACTCCACTGCGGATTGAGCCGCTGCCTTTCTTAAGCGTTGCAATTGTCTATCTAATTTATCTTTTTCATCAAGAAAATCCGTCTCTTTGATTAAGCTTTCTAATTTTTCAATATCTTCATGATAGCGTCTCTTATCTTTATTGTTGTTCGTTAGTCCCTCACAATATCGCCAAATCGTTAGACCAATATCGGCGACGAGAATCCCAATCAATAAACCATTAGCCAATTCAGTCGCATTTAACCATAAAAAACACACCATGCTAATGGTGGCGCCCATGGCAGCATTCAAAATAGAAAATTTACGTTGATCAAATTGTGTGGTAAATCGCTCCCAGAAACTAAACGGAAGCTTAACTTCAGCCTCATTCATCCAGGGACCTTTTATGGTATGCTTTGAGACCAAAAACAAATCAATACCCAACACCGTGTAAGATATCACCCATCCCAAATACCCCATGGCCTTTGCTGGTGTTTCTATCACGCTTGTGGCTCTGTCTACGTTGGAAAATTGTTCAGGCAATAAACCAAGGACTGAGAGAATCAAATTACTATTTAAACCCCACCCCGATCGCCAACTACTGATGTCATTTATTCCACCCTTAATCACAACAGTTTTAGCTTCACCCTTCAATTCAGGATTATTTAATTGCTCCCCGTTCATCAACCGATCAATGCCTCTAACCACCTCTAAAGCAATATCGAATCCTACAAATTTTAGGTATTTTTCTGATTCATCAATCAAAGATTCATGTAATTGAGCAGGGGAAAGATCGGTCTCGTTCAACTTATCCATTAACATGGCACATTTGTTGATTTTAGAGCGAAGTTTCCTGAGTGATTCTCGGGTGCTATCTTCTGCTTCTAGCTGATATTTAGAGATTAATTCGTATTCAGAATAAAGAATATAAAATGTATAGATCAAGGTTTCTTTAAGTTCTTCGCGATGACCTTTAATAAGAAATGGAAAACTATCTGAATTGATTTTATCCAATTCTCCACTATAAAATTTCACTAAAGTAGACAGGGACTTGCGTTGTTGAACGAGATCAATCCCCTTAATCTCCCATTTGCCCGTATCTTTATAGGTTTTGAATAAATTCAAGACAGCCTGCTGCTGCTGAAGTGTGAGAGTACAAAACACAGCGTTGCTTAAATCATGGTCATAAGGCATGCCATCAACCCCAAAAAAACCAATCACTTATGTAATATTATAACACACAGTGTTTGTTAATGTACAACAAAATAACAAAAAGCTGGGTATAACACGGTCTTTTTGATTAAAAAATAGACTTTTATAAGGGGTTGTGTTAAAATAAAAGCATAAAAATAGCCACCATGGGCAAATGATATGAGATTTCAGGAAATAAAAAGACAAGCCACAGCGTTGCGTCTGCACTACCAAAGCATGCCCGAGCTAGAAGATTGGCATGAAAATGCACTAAAAATGTATGCTATAAAAACACTGACCGAACTAGAAGCAACCCCACCTGAAGGGCTTTTAGATTTTTTAAGCCGCAATTGGGCCTTGGTCAACGGCTCAGGATTAAACCCAACGGCAATCCCTGATGCCGACATCACCCATCTTTTATGTCATGTGGCCCTGTTCGTTGCCGAAGAACAAAACAAAGCGGCTGCTGAAAACCCTGTTGCTGCCATTCAATTATTAATGCCCACGATAGCCTCATCCATTAAACCCTGTCATAAAGACAAACCCTACCCAAATCTGTCTGATCTGCCCCTTATCGACGTCATTAAAACACACATACTAGGACGACAAGGACAATTTTTACTGCCCGTGCAATTATTAATCTCACCTGAAATTAGCACCTTAGAAAACCCCTATGTACCCGACCCCAGTGAAGACGAGGACATAACAGCCGTATTTGATAGCACATTGTACTATGTTAACGAGGAAGAAAAAGCACGTCTTATTCATCACTCCTCTTTAACAGAAGCCATCAGTGATGCCCATCAACAATATAATTTGCTCCTCAATGACAAAAGCACCCTGCTGGGGCAGTTAATGGAATTGTGCAAAAAATTGGGTATTAATGATGCCCATGGTGGGATTGGAACACAAGCAAATGCAGGGGCAGGCGCTTATGCCCCTATCCTCACCTTCATGCAGTATTACAATGAGGGCTTGGACGATGCAGCGCGAGCAAAAATTCCTGAGGCACTACACGCTGAAATTAAAAGATTTTTAGTACTGGCTTCTGATCCTAAGGTCAATGTCAATGCCACTCAAAATTTACAAACCTGCATTGGCACAATTGGAGAGCACTTGAAAACTCTCGTTCGAGGACAAGAGTCCCTCTTAGATCAGATTGCCATAGGAGACACCCGAAAAGAATCCCTGATGCGTGAGGCAATAATACGTCTCAAAATAGCAGAGGAACAACTCACTCAAACGCTTCAAACAAAAACCTATCAACGGGGACATGATCAATTGGGCTTAAATCGCCGATTACTTAGCGCACTGAACTTGGTATTCAATATCTCATCATTGCGAGATGTCGCTATTTTTACTGCCTTAAGTCCCGAAGAGATGACTGAATTGTTAGAAGAACCTGCCTTAAACCTCCAGCTTATTCATGCTATAAGTAACTTAGAAAACCTAGTGATTTTGATCTCACAGCTTTCTTTAGAAAAAATAACAGCCCTATTAACTAGCACTCAGCACAATGTCTCCATAAACCTTATTAAAACATATCAAGGCCTTAGTGCCTTATTGATTAGCCTCTCTGTTGAAAAGTGTGCTGCTGTTTGTCATGCGATGCAAGGTGAAGTGCTAAAGATCATAACGAATATAGAGCAGTTTGGTTTTATACTACAGCATTTAACCCCCGAGCAGCAGACAGCTGTTTTGAATGTCCTAACACCAAAAATAATTAAAACCAGTAGGGATTTTATTAGGCTAATAGCCCTACTAAAAACCCAGGAGCAAAAAATAGTTGTTATTGATATTATAAAAGATAAATTGCCAAAGATAATTAAAACCAGTCAGGATTTTAATGATGTACTCACATACTTAAGTCCTGAAGATCGCACCGTTATTTTCGATCTCATGAAAAACAATTTGAAGGAATTAATCAAGACGAAAACTGATTTTTGGAGTGTACTCAGGTGCTTAACACCCAGTCAATGCAGTGCTGTGATTGAGCGTGTAAAAATTGAATTGCCAAGGTTCATTTCAAATCCTGACTATTGGGGTGGTCTTAATGGGCTAACTTCTCTAGAATCCTATGATCAACGTATCGCTGTTGTTGAAAGCATGAAAACTGAATGGCCACGCATCATTAAAACAAGTGTTGATTTCATGAACATAGTGCGACAATTAAGTGAAGACCTCTGCACAACAGTTTATCAAGCGATGTCAGCTGATTGGCTAAAAATAATTAAGACAGCTGATGAGTTTATGACTGTACGAAATTTTTTAAACCCTCAGATGAAGAACGACTTTTATCAGGTGACGAAACAATATTGGTCAAAAAATATTACAAATGCTAAAAATCTTGGCGAGCTTCTCCTCGTACTAAGCCCTGATGAGTGCGTAGACTTTTTAGATGTTATAAAAAATAAGTTGCCAAAAATCATTCAATCAAGTCCAGATCTAGGAGAACTACTGAGTTATTTACGGACTGAACAGAAACTTGAGATCCTTGTTGATGCCCTAGGAAGCAGGGCATTAAACTTAAAAGATTGCAGGAATAATTTTATCCGAGAGAAGTTGTTGCATCAGTTGATTATATTTACAAAGCAGACAACGCCTCAATCAGCCGCAAAATTATTTGCCTCAGCACTCCTGGATAATGAATTAGAAACAATAAAAACAAGCCTTGTGAATCTTGCTCAAAATACGATGGGCTGGAAAGCCTGGAGCGTTAGTATATGGAGTAAACAGGATCCAATGGAGGGACTGGTAAAGAGCCTCTCTCAACTCGACCCCAAATGGAAAAACCGCATCAAATCTGCATTGGGTTTATATGAGGAGCTGTCTAAAGAAACATTATTAAACCTAATGAAAGCACATGCCGCTGGACCCTCCATTCAAATTGAGATAGATCCAGAAGCGATCGAAAAAGGACTAATGAAAGCCCTGGCTAAGCATATCGATGCTCACAGCCAAAAAGACCTAGCGCATGATGATACCATTGAAATTAAGGCCGTAGAAAAATTAATCAAACACATCAAAGGGGAAGAACAAACCTTTGATGCCTCAGAAATACAGGCATTAACCCAGGGTCATCTGGGTCAGCTGATTAAACAACACCCAAGGCTCATGGAGATAATCATCAATCCCAGCGCCGCTCAAGGTGCATCGAACACCTAAGCATCATAATTCCTGTAAATATTGTATTTATCTCGAAAATAAGTTATAACATATTAAAAAATAACAAGGTTTTTTATGAATATCGTCACTATCACCTTCGAGGAGCCCCTCTTTATTTTCGTTGATGGCGAGATTGTTCAATTAGTGGCTTTTAAAACCCAAGAACATGGCAATATTAAGTTTGGCGTTGAGGCCCCTCGTTCTATCAATGTGCATAGAGAAGAAATTTATCATGCCATTAAGCTAAAACAAGAACAAGCGGTCATCGACTAATGCTTAGAACAAACGCATGCCCTTATATTTATGCAGCACTTCTTCTATGCTTATTATCCATTGCAGCCAATGGTATTAATTTTTTTACTACGCACTATCCCGGCAATAATTATTTTCCGCCTAATATTATCAAGATAGGTTTGCCACTGCTCTTAACCTACACGGGATGTTTGATTCAATTTGGCCGCAACAGCACATTAACAAACCGAGTAAAAGAAATCATAATGCTTTTACTGATCCTGTTAATGATAGCCTTTGCAGCCAATGCAGTCCAATACACACCGTTTCCAACCATTGATCAAACCATCGTCAATATTGAACAAACATTGCACATCAACACAAGCGCTATCGTTTCATGGACCAACCATCAACCATTATTTCTCAAAATATTGGACCTTGCCTATGATAGCCTCGCTTACCAAATGGCCTATATTCCTCTCGCCCTCATTATGATAAAACGTCATGCGGAACTACATGAATATTATTTTCTGTTGCTATTTAGTACCATCATTGGATTTGTTTTTTATTATTTTTTTCCCACCACAGCACCTGCAAGCATTCTAGATAATCCTTATTTTGCAAGCGCACAACATGCGACAGGCCTTAAATTTTCACAAATACACCAACATATACAACCCACAACCCTTGATGGTGGGTTAGTTGCTCTGCCTTCATTTCATGTGATTTGGGCATGGTTTTCCCTTTATTTAATCCGAAGTTGGCCCATCCCATGGATGCTCCTATTGCCGATTAATCTATTATTGGTTTTATCCTGTGTATTGCTAGGCTGGCACTACCCTATGGATATCCTTGGCGGGCTTGTCGTTATTCTATTCTCTCATGCAGCCTATGGTAGAATCTCAGCCCTATCCTTTCGCCGTGAAAAAGCCAGCCCTGCTGAGCATCTTAGTTTTTCAATCATTGACAACGCGGACTGAAGTCCCTATCCCAACAAAACCAAACAAATATTCAATGTCTTCTGGAAGCATCCGAATACAACCCGCACTCACCCTATCCCCAATCCCATCCGTGCTATTTGCTCCATGAATAAGATACGTAGGCCATCCCAAACGCAATACATGTTTTCCTAAAGGATTGGCCTTGCCTGATGGAAACCTATCCGGCATGAAAACCCCCTTCGATGCAGCATATGCCTGAACTTTAGCAGTCGGATGCCATTCTGGATTAACCTGTTTGGATATCACTGTCGTCGAACCCAAGGGCGTTTCCCAGCCCTTGCGTCCAATGCCTACTGGGTATGTCAAAACCACATTTTCATTTTCCGGAAAAAAATATAGCCGATAGTCGGCCAAATTAATCACCAATCCATGACGTGGGCCTGTGGGTAAAGTAAATCGAGAGGGAATGAGTAGTCGTATTCGTGATGGCAAAGGGACATCTGGATTAATCCCTGGATTGGCCTTAAGCATTTCTCGATAGCCCATATCGTGACGAAGGCCAAGTTCAATCAGCGTTTCACCTTCATCAGGATAGATATATTCGATTTCACCGACTTCATTCCCCTTGGTTGGCAAAATGAAAGTCGATGAAAAAGAAGGGGTTATCAATAGTAAACAAACTGCCGTCAAGAGGCGTCGAGCTATTTTCTGATGAACAAGAAACCCCAAACAATGGCTTAAAAACATCCTATTTCGCTCGTGACCCCAAGCCTGTATCGGCTTTAAATCGCCCCCCATATTGCGTTTCAAGTCTTGCAAACAGTGCGTTGAGATTATCATGACCAAACTGTTGGGCATAATGCAAGGGCCCTCCACGAAAGGGTGCAAAACCCGAACCAAAAATCATACCAGCATCCAATAAATCAAGATCAGCAACAACCTCTTCTCGAAGGCATGCCCCTGCCTCATTCACCATTCGAAGAATCAGACGATGTGAAATTTCACTGTTAGGCGTCTGGCTATCAAGCTTTTTCTTGATGGCTTTACCGTCTTTATACCGATAAAACCCCTCACCTGATTTACGACCCAATTTACCTGCTTTAACCATTGCGCGCAGTTTTTCAGGGACCGTCCCACCAAAATGTGCGGTCAAATTTTCAGCCACGGCAAGGCAAACGTCCATGCCGACAGTATCAGCGAGTTCAACTGGTCCCATCATCATACCAAATGACAATGCAGCCTCATCAATCGCCTCTGCAGTATAACCTTCGCCCAATAATTGCACACACTCCATGAGGTAAGGCATTAAAACTCGGTTCACTAGAAATCCAGGGCTAGAGCGCACAGGCAAAGGCAATCGACCGATTTGATTTACAAAAGCACAAGCCTTATGACTAATGGCTTTCGTCGTCTTCAAGCTGCTCACAACCTCGACTAACTCCATTTTTGAGACAGGATTAAAAAAGTGAATCCCAACCAAACGAGAGGGATCCGTCATGACTTGGCTAATTTCATCCAATGGAATACTTGAGGTATTGGTTGCGATGATGGCATCAGACTTTGCTAACGCCTCAATTTGTTTCATTATCTCTTGCTTAACAAGCAAATTTTCAAATACCGCCTCGATAATAACATCCGCACGTCCAATACCATGACCCTCTGGATCAGCAATCAACTGATCCATTGCTGCTTGAATCAACCGAGGTTTCCTTAGTTTTTTCTTGAACAATTGGTGTGCACGCCCTATGGCTGGTGCAATCTGGGCATGGGATTTATCTTGCAAGGTCACACGCAATCCACGCAGTGCGCAAAAAGCCGCAATATCTCCCCCCATCACGCCTGCACCAATTACATGGACATGCTTGGCTTTAAAATCACTGCCTTTTGCAAACCCCTTCATGCGTTCTCGCAAGAAAAATGCGCGTATTAAGTTGGCTGAGGTATCGCTTTCTGTAATTAATTGCTCTACGGAATCAGCCTCCTTTAAATAAGCCCTTTCATCAAAGCCACTTTCTTTTTCCCATAAATCAATCACGGCAAACGGTGCTGGGTAATGTTCTTTTCTTATTTTTTTAGACACCATTTTTCGCATTATTTTCGCAATAATAACCCGTGCCCAGGAGGCATTGCTCAATGACTGTAAAAAAGAAGGCTTATGGCGGGCGGGTTTGGTCGTGATATAATACACCGCTGCACGCGCCAATTGCCGAAGGGGAACAACATCATCGATAATGCCTAAATTTTTAGACTTCGAAGCGCTTAATGGCGCCCCAGTTAAAATCACTTCTGATAACGCATGAAACCCACCAATTAATTTTGGCAATCTCACAGTCCCCCCCCAACCAGGATGAAACCCCAACATCACCTCAGGTAAACCTAGACGAGTGTCTTTATCTTCAGTCGCAATACGATAGTCGCATGCCAGGGCGAGCTCCAAGCCTCCCCCCATGCAAAAGCCATCGATCATTGCAACCGTTGGGATACTCAATGATTCTAAATAAGCAAATACAGTTTGACCTTTTCTTAAAAAATCCACAGCTTTTGCAGGGCTGTCAAAGTCGGCAATAGCATTCAGATCAGCACCAGCAATAAACCCTTTACTTTTAATCGAATGAATCACCAGGCCTTTTGCATCATCTAACTTAGACACATCATGCAACACCCCATTGAGTTCATCTAATACTTCATCATCGATAGTATTCACATCGGCATTTTTTCGGTCAAAACCAAGCCAAATAATATGAGATGCATCCACTCGCATTTGCCAATGTTGATAGTTACTCATGTTCATTTACCTCTGTCACTCGCTCTAAATAAACTGCGCCGCCTTGGCCACCACCAATACAAATAGCTGCCATGCCTCGCTTCCCATGATTCGTTTTTAAATTCTCCAACACATGCAAAATAATACGAGCACCCGAGGCGCCAATAGGATGTCCCATCGCAATAGCCCCACCCTCCTGATTTAATCGAGACAATGAAGGAGAGCCCATGGCCTTTTTTAAGCCCAGGTGCGTTTTACAATACTGAGGATCATCCCATGCCGCCATACAGCCCAAAACTTGTGCCGCAAAGGCTTCATTGATTTCCCAGCAATCAAAATCATCTGGTTTTAAATCATGGCGTTGCATAATAGGCGTTGCGGCATGGACAGGTCCTAATCCCATTTGTGCCGGATCCAGTGCAGCCCATTCTGAATCAACAATACGACCCAGGACATTCAACCCATATTTTTTAACTGCATCAGCACTGGCCAAAAGCAATAAGCAGGCACCATCTGTAATTTGAGAGCTATTACCTGCAGTCACCATGCCATATTTTTTATCAAAAAATGGTTTCAAACGGCCCAGTTTTTCGATTGTAGAATCAGCACGAACCCCATCATCCTCTGCATGAACAAAGCCTTTACTATCAATTATCGGCTCTATTTCATTTAATTTTCCATTCGTTCGTGCTTGTAGTGCTCGATGATGACTATCACAAGCATAGGCATCCATTTGATCACGAGTGATATTAAAACGATAAGCAACTTTTTCAGCGGTTTGACCCATATTAAGGCCAACAATGGGATCTGTTAATCCCCGCATTAACGCAATGACAGGTGCAAGATAGGCTGGTCTTAACTGGGTTAATAAGGCCAATCGTTTCCCGAAGCTTTTAGCAACGAACCAATGGGCTAACCATGCCGTCATTTTCTGATTAAACAACAAGGGTGCATGACTCATTGCATCAGTACCCCCCGCCAAAACCAAATCACTACGACCACTTGCGATTTGTATGGCTGCATTATCAATTGCCTGCATACCTGAAGCACAATTTCTCATCACGGTAAAAGCTGGCACACCATGACCGCAACCCAATCGCAGGGCAACAATGCGAGCAATATTCGCCTCATCAGGACCTGGTATTGCGGAACCAAGAATAACCTCATCGAGGGAAGAAGGGGCAAAAGGCTGTCGATTCAATAAAGCAGCCCCTGCAGATACAGCCAGATCAGAGCCAGTAAACTGCCCCACACCTTTGGCTTTAAGAAAGGGCGTACGGCAGCCATCCACAACGTAAACAGCCCTACCCTCTAAGTTTGATTGATGCTTCATCTATCCTCCTGATATTTTTTTTAGACTAACATAACAGCAATATATATTGATTGGAAATACTGAATTAATGTAATGCCTAAAAAGATGATAAACCACGAATTTAGTTCATGCCGTCTTGTCGAATGTTCAATAATTCGTTTAAACCATTAAAATGTAACTCCCCAGCTACGTCATCCTGAGCGCGTTTTTTTGCGCGAAGGATCTCCCTGCAGTAGCACGGTCTTTCACATATCGATCGATATAAATCGCCCCACACAGGATTCAATGCATTAATCAGATCCTCCTTCTT
>CANJHO010000033.1 GCA_947474165.1 Legionellaceae bacterium | reverse complement strand
TTTGTAAGCTCTAAAAAATGCTCAGATTAGCGGTGCTAGTCCTGCGCTTTTGTATGGCTTACAAAACCTAAATCTAAACGCAATCTAAGCGCTACCTGTCAAAACTAAATGGAAACGTTACTAGTGCCTCGTCAACATTTGGTTTTGACAGGTTAATCCGAACCGTGACCGTTAGGGAGCGGAACTTGAAACAGGGCGCTACTTGCTAACGCGCGCGGTTCGGATGTTCATAACCAGTCAAAACTAAATTATTATTCCGCTGCTTTCTTCACAGTGGCTTTTTTAGGTGCCACTTTTTTAGCATCAGCTGTTGGCTCTTCGGTCTTTACTGCGTCTGATACTTTGGCCTCAGCTTTTTGAACTTCCACTTGAGCAGGCTCAGTCTTCACTGGCTCAGCTTTTTTATGTTCCGGTTTTTTATGGCTTTTCTCAGCAACCACTTCAATAAATTCTACTTCAGTGCCACCAACGGTGTTGGCTTGTCTTGCATCAAGGATAGCATCGGCAACACAACGAACATAAATATCCACAGCACGCATGGAGTCATCATTGCCTGGAATAATATAATCGATGTTGTCTGGATTATTATTGGTATCAACAATACCAATCACTGGTATTTTTAAACGGCGTGCTTCTTCAACAGCGATGTGTTCAAAACCAACATCCACAACAAATAGTGCGTCAGGCAAGCCACCCATGTCTTCAATACCACCAAGACTTCTATCCAACTTCTCCAACTCACGGGTTAACATCAAGGCTTCTTTCTTGATCATCCCGTTAAAAGCACCCTCATCTCTTAATTTTTTTAATTCTTTCAATCGAAAAATCGATTGGCGTACTGTTTTATAGTTGGTTAACATGCCACCCAACCAACGGTGATCAACGTAGGGCATCCCCGCACGTCGTGCATGTTCACGAATACTGTCCTGAGCTGCTCTTTTAGTTCCCACAAACAATATTTTTGCTTTATTTCCAGCCAATTTGCCAATATAATTAATGGCATCGCTCATCATGGGCATGGTTTTTTCAAGATTTATGATATGGATTTTATTTCGCGAACCAAAAATATATTCCGCCATTTTTGGATTCCAAAATCGGGTTCGATGCCCAAAATGAGCACCTGCTTCAAGCAATTCACGCATACTAACATTCATATTTATTCTCCAGGGTTAGGCCTCCACGTTTCCCATGCAGCACCCTTAAGGGACCCCGCCACATGTGACGAACCGTGTGTGTAGTTAAAAACGCGTTATTTATATCACAATTGCTTGCTACGGGCAATTCAATTGCATAATAATATTAGGATAACCCATTCAGTAATAGCCGGCTTCTATGTTCATTGGACGGGATAATCTTTCTTTACGACATTCTATTAAGCAGCTAAAAGACAAGCTGTCTCATGATTTTCACCAACAGATGGATATCACCGGCATCACCCATCAGCTGGTATTGCATACCGATGAATGCTTAGTCACCTTGTTTCGTAAACACAAGCTGGGTGTGGGTGAGCGGTTTTCTTTATTGGCATTGGGAAGTTATGGTCGTCGTGAATTACAACTCTATTCAGACATTGATTTATTATTGTTGCATGACGATAACCTTTCTACGGAGATGTTGCACCGTGCTGAACTTTTTATTCAAGATTGCTGGGATATTGGCTTAGAAGTCAGCCACCAAATTACCACCGTCACTCTGTGTGCTGAACTGGCAAGCCATGATTTGAGTGTTATTTCCAGCCTACTCGATCTCCATCTCGTTTGTGGATGTTATGCATTAATGGAGGAATTACAGCTGCAAACACATGCGCTTCATATGTGGAATAGTCATGATTATTTTTTTGCAAAACGCCAAGAACAGATTGTCCGCTATGAAAAATATGATGAAACCGCGTATAACTTAGAGCCCAATGTAAAATATGGCCCAGGCGGATTACGCGATCTACAGCTCTTATTATGTATTGGTAAACGACATTTTGGCATAAAAAAATTATCTGATGGGATTGATTGTGGGTTTATTATGGACAAAGAGTATGAGGAACTCATCCATTGCCAACATTTTCTATGGCGTGTCCGATTTGCCCTTCATATCCTTGCTCAAAAAAATGAAGAGCGCTTGTTATTTGATTATCAAGTTAAGCTAGCCGAAACCTTTGGCTACCTCGACCATCAAGAGTCACTCGCCATCGAACAATTTATGAAGGCCTATTTTAAGATCATCAAACGTTGTCGAGAATTGAACGAAATACTATTACAATGGTTTGCTGAAGTCATTGTTCATGCGCAAAAACAAGCCCTAACACGACTTGATCAATCCTTTCAATTATCAAACAATTATATCGAAGCACGCCACGCCAATGTATTTACAGAAAATCCTCAGGCTTTATTAGATATCTTTTTGTGGATTGCAAAACAACCCTTGATTGAAGGCATACGTGCCAGCACGGTCCGCTTGATTCGTCAGCATCTTTATTTAATTACCAGCCGATTCCGCCTAACAAAACCTGCGACCGAAACCTTTATGGCTATTCTAAGCATTGCAAAGAACCCTTATGATGTCTTACAACTGATGAGCCGTTATGGGGTACTCGGCCGTTACATCGATTGTTTTCAGGCTGTCACAGGCCAGATGCAATATGATCTTTTTCATGTGTATACCGTTGATCAACACACCTTATTTGTGATCCGTAATTTAGCACGTTTTCTCAATCCGCAATATGCACAACAATTCCCTTTATGTTATCAATTAATGAACTCTGTCGATCAACATAAAATCCTCTATTTAGCAGCCCTCTTTCATGACATTGCGAAGGGACGAGGCGGTGATCACTCTGATTTAGGGGCCATCGAGGCGGCTCACTTTGCATCGATGCATCATCTACCTGAAGACGATCATAACTTATTGGTTTGGTTAGTAAAAAATCACTTATTTATGTCACAAACAGCGCAACGTAAAGATATTTATGATCCTGTCACGATTGCTAATTTTTGTAGCTTTTTACCCAAAAAAAACCACTTAGATTACCTCTATCTCCTCACCGTGGCAGATATTTGCGCAACCAATCCCATGCTATGGAACGCATGGAAAGACTCCTTATTAAAAGAATTATATTATTCAGCAAATCAAAGCATGTTGCATGAAAAACAGGCCTTAGATGAAAGCAGCCTGATTACGTTGAGGCGTCAAGAGGCCTTGGATATATTGCTTAAAGAAGGCCTACCCCCTTCTGTTATTCATAACTTATGGGAAAATTTCAAAGGAAAATATTTTTTACATGAATCGCCTGACAGTATTGCGCGCCATACCAAAGCCATTCTTGCATGTGTTCAATTTCCATTGGTTTTAATCATGCCGCACTATAGCCAGGGGGGAACGGAGGTATTTATTTATATGCCCCATCGAGACGAGCGATTTACTATTACCACCACCGTTTTAAGTAATCACCGTGTAACCATCCAAGAGGCCACCATTGTAACAACCGACAATCACTTTGATTTAGACACGTATATTATCCTTGATGAAAAAAACCAGGCATTTCTTGATGAAGAACGTGCGAAGTGCATTCGCCAGCAGTTGGTTGTCGCTTTATCTAATGTTAAACAAGTGCCCTCAGTCACCCAATATCGTCTCTCACGAACCCAAGCCCATTTTAACCTAGTCCCACAAATTACCTTTACAGAAGACTTACAGCATGAACATACCTGCTTATTTTTAGTGACCAGTGATCGATCCGGTTTGCTGGCCTGCATCAGTCGAATTTTTTTAAATGAACAGATTTATCTACACAATGCTAAAGTTGTAACAGCCGGAGAACGCGTCGAAGACATGTTTTATATCAGCAATCATCAAGGTAAAAAACTGAGCCTGAAAGCACAAGTGAGCTTACGCAAAAAGCTCATCCATGCATTGCTCCCCCTTAACGCTGACCCATCCTCATAGGGATTCTGAGTTCTACCGACGGGATTTAAAAAAATCCAACAAAAGGTTCGCGCACTCAAGTTGTAAAAAACCCTCATCGATTTGTACCTGATGATTCAAACAAACACTGTGCAATAGATTGAAAGCGGAACCCGCAGCGCCAGATTTCAGATCCCTTGTGGCATAAACAACTCGCTTAATTCGAGCATGCACCAATGCGCCTGCACACATGCAACAAGGTTCTAGCGTCACGTATAGCGTTGTGTTGTCTAAACGATAATTCTGTAAATGAACTCCGGCCTCTCGAAGGGCAATGATTTCAGCATGGGCGGTTGGATCATTTTTTTGTAACACCTGATTCCAACCACGACCAATGATTTTGTCCTGAAAATCAACGAGAATAGCCCCTACAGGCACCTCGCCTTGTTCACGAGCCCTTAATGCCAAATTAAAGGCTTCTTTCATCCAAAATAGATCGCTCATTCATTCCCATTCAATCGTCGATGGCGGCTTTCCTGAGATATCATACGTCACGCGGGAAACCCCCTTCACTTCATTAATGATTCGATTGGATACCGCCGCTAGGAAGCTCCATGGGAGCTCTGCCCAATGGGCCGTCATAAAATCAATCGTTTCAACGGCACGTAGGCAAATCACATAATCATAACGCCGCCCATCCCCCATCACACCCACGCTTTTAATGGGCAAAAACACTGCAAAAGCTTGACTCACCGATTGATATAAATCAGCTCGACGTAATTCATCAATAAAAATAGCATCGGCATGACGAAGAATGTCAGCGTATTTCTTTTTCACCTGGCCTAAAATACGCACACCCAAACCAGGTCCAGGAAAGGGATGACGATAAACCATCTCGTAAGGTAACCCTAGTTCAAGCCCTATTTTTCGAACCTCATCCTTGAATAATTCACGGATAGGCTCCAGTAATTTTAAACGCATGGACTCAGGCAAGCCAGCAACATTATGATGTGATTTAATCACATCAGACGCCCCTTTATTCCCAGTTCCTGCCGATTCAATCACATCGGGATAAATAGTCCCTTGCGCCAGCCATTTAACAGCAGGTAGACGCCCTGCTTCCTCATCAAAGACCTCAATAAAGGTTCGCCCTATTATTTTCCGTTTTTCTTCAGGACAATCAACCCCATCCAACGCCTGCAAAAATTTTTCTTCTGCATTCACTGCAATGATATTGATCCCCATGTGTTGATTAAACATGGCCATGACCTGCTGAGATTCATTGAGTCTTAAAAGGCCAGTATCAACGAAGACGCAGATCAATTGCTCTCCAATGGCACGATGCAAAAGGGCTGCCACAACAGAGGAATCAACGCCACCAGACAGCGCTAACAACACTTGATCGTTGCCAACTTGTAATCGAATACTCTCCACAGCCTGATGAATAATGTTATCTGGCGTCCAATCGGTATCTGCTTTGCAAATATCGACCACAAAACGGCGTAAAATTCTTAATCCCTGTGCGGTGTGAGTGACTTCCGGATGAAATTGCAAGCCATACCAATGTCGTGACTCATCTGCCATGCCAGCAATTGGCGCATGTTGAGTTTCACAGATGATTTTAAATCCCGGAGGCAGCACCGTCACTTTATCACCATGGCTCATCCAAACATCCAGCAAGCCTTCTCCTGTTGGGCTTGTTCTGTCTTCAATATCACTTAATAATTGACTTTGCCCATGCAAACGCAACTCGGCATATCCAAATTCACGGATAAGAGAAGACTCAACACACCCACCCCTTTGTACCGCCATGGTTTGCATACCATAACAAATCCCCAATAAAGGAATGCTTGATTCAAAAATCCAAAGGGGCGCACGTCGATTACTATCGTCTGTCACGGTAGCGGGGCCACCTGATAAAATCATCCCACAAGTGGCTAATTTTTGAAGGGTTTTCACATCCACATTAAATGGAAGAATTTCACAGTAAACACCCATTTCTCGCACACGTCGACCAATTAATTGGGTATACTGGGAGCCAAAATCTAAAATGACAATTAATTTTTTTGTGATAGGGATCATAGCGTATCTATCTGATAATTAGGGGCTTGTTTAGTAATACTGACATCATGCACATGAGATTCCCGCATGCCTGCGTTGGTTACTTGTACAAAAGATGCGTTTTTTTGAAGCGCCTTAATGGTACTTGACCCAGTATAACCCATGCAAGAACGCAACCCACCGAGAATTTGCAAAATAATGCTTTGGACTGATCCCTTATAAGGCACTCGACCCTCAATGCCTTCAGGAACCAACTTCTCCATCCCTAGGCTAGAATCCTGAAAATATCGATCGCTTGAACCCTGAGCTTGTGACATGGCGCCAATGGATCCCATGCCGCGATACCCTTTATAGGTGCTTCCCTGATACAATTCTATTTCACCAGGTGATTCTTCGGTCCCTGCAAACATCCCCCCCAGCATAACAGTTGAAGCACCGGCGGCCAGCGCCTTACAAACATCCCCTGAAAAACGAATACCCCCATCAGCGATGATGGGTACGCTACCCTTTAGGGCCAGAGCCACATTGGCAATCGCTGTAATTTGAGGGACACCAACGCCCGTGACGATGCGCGTCGTACAAATAGAGCCAGGGCCAATCCCCACTTTAACGGCATCAGCCCCTGCATAAACCAAGTCTTTTGCAGCAGCCCCTGTCGCAATATTTCCCCCAATGACTTGTACCGAAGGAAAATGTTTTTTTATCCATTTAACTCTATCTAAAACTCCTTGCGAATGGCCATGTGCGGTATCAACGATGAGCACATCCACACCCGCATCAACCAATGCCTCAACACGAGCGTCCGTCCCCTCACCTACACCAACGGCGGCACCCACGCGAAGTTGCTCTGCATTGTCTTTGCAAGCATAGGGATTTTCTTTGGCTTTTTGGATGTCTCTCACGGTGATTAACCCCCGCAAATGAAAGAGATCATTAACCACCAACAATTTTTCAATGCGATGTTTATGTAGTAAACTACGCACCTCTTCACGACTAGCGCCTTCTTTAACAGTAACCAAACGATCTTTTGGCGTCATGACGGCTGAAACTGGCAATGATAGATTGGTTTCAAAGCGTATATCGCGACTGGTTACAATCCCAATCAAATACTCCCCATCCACAACGGGCATACCAGAAAAATTATAACGCGCCATCACATCTAATAACTCTTTAACGCTTAAGGTAGGCGGCACTGAAATGGGATCTTTAACCATCCCACTTTCAAATTTCTTAACCTTACGCACCTCATCTGCTTGTGCATTTTGAGTCATGTTTTTATGGATAATACCAATGCCCCCCTCTTGTGCCATAGCAATCGCCAAGCGGGCCTCTGTGACAGTATCCATCGCAGCTGAAATTAAAGGCATATTTAATTCTATATCACGGGTCAATTGTGTTTTAAGACAAACATCTTTGGGCAAAATACTGGAATGTGCAGGAACGAGTAACACATCATCAAATGTTAACGCTTGTTGCAGGATAGAAAACGGCATAGTACATCCTGGTAATTGGGTTAACGAGACATTATACATTCTTTTCAGTACCCATTCCACCTGAAGGACTTTGCTGACCGGGCTAAATCATGTGTGATACAAAATAGATCACACACATTTATCTATTATCCTATTTAATAAAACGTGTAGGGTAATAGGAGCGATAAGCGACATGCCCACCAGATTCAGCACAAAGGTGTGCACGCTGCGCTTTGCACACCCTACATGATATTTTGTAAGCACACATGATTTAGCCCTGACTTTACTGACTTTGCATATAATGGTTGAATTAGGTTAGTAAGTGCGTGTACACTAAAAAAAAATGTTCAGTCGACCGAGGATTGCTTGCGATCTTAATTTAAAAGGGGTTTAGCGTTGGCTAAAATTATTGTTGTTACATCAGGGAAAGGCGGTGTTGGTAAAACCACATCTTCAGCAGCCATCGCCGCAGGACTTGCGATGCTCGGACACAAAACAGTCGTTATTGATTTTGACATTGGTCTTCGCAACCTTGATCTTATCATGGGTTGTGAACGTCGCGTTGTTTACGATTTTATCAATGTCATCAATGGTGAGGCGAATTTAAAACAAACATTAATAAAAGATAAACGACTTCCACTGCTCAGCATTTTACCAGCCTCACAAACGCGTGATAAAGACGCATTAACCATTGAAGGGGTTGAGAAAATTCTCAAAGAACTATCAGAGGAATTTGCGTATATCGTTTGTGACTCACCAGCAGGAATTGAGTCTGGCGCGATGTTAGCCATGTATTTTGCTGATGAAGCCATTATCGTAACGAACCCTGAAGTTTCCTCAGTAAGAGACTCTGATAGAATTTTAGGTATATTAGCCAGCAAAACCAAGCGAGCTATCGAAGGCAATACCCCTATAATTGAACACTTATTACTGACCCGGTATGATCCTGAACGCGTAGAAAAAGGTGAAATGCTTTCAGTTCAAGATGTAAAAGATATTCTAGCCATTCCTTTAATTGGCATTATTCCTGAATCAAAAGCTGTTCTTAAAGCGTCCAACACTGGCACTCCTGTTATTCTGGATGAAAGCAGTGATGCAAGCCATGCCTATCAAGATGCCATCGCTCGATTTCTCGGCGAAGCACGACCCATGCGTTTTGTTACCAATGAGCGCAAAGGATTGCTACGCCGAATATTTGGTAAAAACAAAGAGGATGTTCCCGTATGAATATCTTACGTTATTTACGAAAACGCGCCACAACCCCTGCAACCGTCGCTAAAGAACGCTTGCAAATCATTATTTCACATGAACGGTCTCAACGGAATACGCCCGATTATTTGCCAAAGTTACAAGAAGAAATCTTGGCGGTTATCGCAAAATATATTCCCATCAATCGAGAGCAAGTCACGGTCAATCTCGAACGTATTGGTGACAGTGCCGTTCTTGAACTGAATGTTACCATGCCAGATGAAATCGTCATCTAATATCCCCTCGATAGAGGGAAGGATATAACCCTATTCACCAGCAATTCAAGACAATTGCATCAATAGGGCGAGACTTCATCAGCAGGGCACATTCAGTTTTAACCTAGTGCCTCTAGGGAAATCGGTTTACTGGGTATCGGGAGACTGGTTCGAGCCAATGCCTCATGACTAAAATCATCAACCGCTATCACCTCCTGTCTTGCCTGTTCAGCTTCATGTAGTATGCTGGCTTCGGCTTGGCTTAAAACACCGGCGCTAACCGCCTCATCGATTTGCAACAATAGGGTCAATGATTGTATTTTACCGGCCTTAACAGCTGTGGCGATCTTCTTTTCCAAGCCCTCCACAGCACAAATTTTAATAAAAGCTTCCTCCATTTTTCCTAAAGGACAATGCTCAGAGGCCTCATGGAAAACCAAACGCGTTAATCGATTGCGGGTCGCATTCGGCGTCGTCAACAACGTAGCCAATTGATGTCCCAATTTATCGCCGGGCTTCGGTCTTAGTCGTCCAACTGGTTGTAATATTATTTTTAATAATGCGCTGGCCCATCGAGCAGGAAAATTAGCGATAATGCCCTCTATCGCTGACTCACACTCATAAAATAAATGCTGGCAACTCCACTCGACAAGCGGTAGATCGGCCGCAGGCTCTCCATCTTGATGAAAGCGCTTCAATACGGCTGATGCAAGATACAAGTAACTTAAAACATCACCCAGACGTGCTGATAGTTTTTCTTTGCGTTTTAATTCACCACCCAGCAAGATCATCGAAAAATCAGAAAGAAAAGCCAAATTAGTACTATAACGATGAATCAACTGATAATAACGCCGAACTAAACTCTTCGGTGTCTTGCTAAGTCGTCCATCCGTGAAAGCAAAACCAATGGATTTTGTAAAATTAGCTAAAAAGAAGCCCACATGGCCCCAAAATGCCATATCAAACGCCTTGAGATCATTGGTTTTCACACTGTTCATTTCTTGTAAAACATAAGGATGACACCGAATCGCCCCCTGACCAAAAATAATTAAACTGCGTGATAAGATATTTGCTCCTTCAACGGTAATGCTGATAGGCGCGCCTTGATAAGCACGACCAATGTAATTTTTAGGTCCCAGACAAATGCCTTTGCCGCCATGAATATCCATTGCATCAATACCCACTTGACGGGCTCGCTCAGTGGTATGGTATTTTAAAATAGCCCCGGCCACAGAAGGTTTTGCCCCATGATCAATCGCTGCGGCTGCCATGGTTAATGCCGCATCAATGATGTACACATTCGAAGCAATCCGAGCCAAAGGTTCCTCAATGCCCTCAAATTTGGCAATGGGTTGATTAAATTGCTTGCGGACCCTAGCATAAGCCCCAGTTGCCATTGCAGCGGCCTGACTTGTGCCTAAGGCACTAGAGGGCAGTGAAATCGCACGTCCAGCACTCAAACATTCCATTAACATGCGCCATCCCTGCCCTGCCATTGAAATCCCCCCAATGAGGCAATCCATTGGAATAAAAACATCCTTCCCCTGCGTTGGCCCATTCAGAAATGCTGTATTCAGTGGGAAATGACGACGCCCCCGAATCACACCCGGCGTATTGGAAGGAATCAAAGCACAACTGATTCCAACCATTAATCCCATCCCCAGTAAATTATCCGGATCCACTAATTTAAAAGCCAATCCAATCACTGTCGCGACAGGACATAGGGTGATATAACGCTTATCCCAATTGAGGCGAATCCCTAACACAGCTTGACCATTCACTGATTCATAACAAACGACCCCTTGATCCGGAATTGATGCTGCATCTGAACCGGCATTAGGGCCTGTCAGCGCAAAACAAGGAATTTCACGGCCGTTCGCCAGTCTAGGTAAATAATAATTTTTTTGTTCTTCAGTCCCATATTTTAATAATAACTCTGCAGGTCCTAGTGAATTGGGCACAGAGACGGTTGTCGCAACGGAGATAGACAGACCATAGAGTTTAGACAAAATAGACATTTGCGCCGTCGCTGAAAATTCAAGCCCCCCATACTGTTTAGGAATGATCATGCCTAAGAATTTTTGCTCTTTGATGAATGTCCAAATCTCTTTCGGTAAATCCGTTCGGTTATGCGTGATATCCCAATCATCTATCATTTGACAAAGCGTATGGGTGGGTCCATCTAAAAATGCTTGTTCATCTTTGCTTAATTTAATAGCGGGTGCCTGAAGTAAAAGGTCAAAATCAGGTGAGCCACTGAATAAATCGCCCTCCCAGCTCACAGTCCCCGCCTCTAAAGCCTCTCGTTCAGTGGCTGACATTTTCGGCATGCTTTTTTTAATGAGGGGTAATAGATGGCGTGATAATAAATACCGACGACAAGACGTTAGGGTGGCGAGAATGAACAATACAAAACCAAGGCCTAGAAACATATCAAGAAAAAGGCTGGTAGATGTATATTTCAAAAATAAAGTCGCTAGCAATGCATAGCTTATCGTCCAGACGCCGATAGAGGCTTGCTTTACCAACAATGTACAACAGGCTGCAAACAGCAAAAGACATAATAATCCGTTTAACACACGTTACTCCTTAAAATTGTGACCGCACGCAGTATAGAAAAAAGAGCTAAATCTACCACGAGGAATCAGCACATAGACCCTCTCAATACGATTCGACTGCTTTTTCTAAGATAATCCTTTTGATTAAATTGGCCGTTGCTTCTGGGTACTCCATCGGAAACATATGGGTCCCTTGGATTTCAACACTATCTATTTGATGTGTTTTTTTCATATAGCGCAAATCCAATCGATCAACAACCTTCGATAGACTACCGTAAATTAAGGTCGTAGGGACCTCTAAACATCCCTTGTAATGATCCAGTTCGTGCGGGATTGTCCGATAAATCTGATATTCTATTTCAGGATCAAATCGAAGCGAATAGCCTGATTCATTTTTATTTAAGCCATAATCTATGTAATCATTCAAACACGCCTCAGTAAATGATTTAAATAAGGCCCTGCTTTTTAAATAAGATAAAACCTCATCCCGGCTTTGCCAATGTACCCGTCGTAAACGAGAGCGAAAAGCAGGGGTCAATCTATCGATCATCCCCAATGCCTTAGAAAATCGAACGATATTTGATTTCAACCGACCCAACAATGGGGAATCCAACAAAATAACAGCCTTGAACAACATGGGTTGTTGAATGGCTGCTAATAAACTCAATACCCCCCCCAAAGAATGACCCACTGCAATAACAGGTTCATGTGACTGTGTTTTAATACTATCAATCACTTCCGCCACTAAATGCTGCCAATTGTCAGTAACAGGAAATTGAGGGGTATGTCCTACTTTGTCGATATAACAACACTCAAATTGTGCGCCTAAACAGTGAAACAATTGCCTATAACATGGTGATGGAAAACCATTTCCATGGGCAAAATGCAGGACAGCCTTCACGTATTCACCAATTTTTTACTATCATGCTTAATACACAATACTGCATAGTTAAAATAGATGGCGAGCAATAGCAGCTGTACCAGTCCAATCCCCTTAAACGTATAACCGCTTGTATAAACAATATAAAAAAGCATCATCTGCGGCGTGGATGTGACAATAAACAAACGAATCCCTGCCTTGAATTTTAGTTTATATTTTAAAATTACCTGCGCGAATATAATCGCAGTATATCCAAATACAACCATAATGACCAAAAACATACCATAAAAAATCATGGTCATCACCGGATAGATCATCATTTCAATGAACCATTTAAAATGCTGAAGCCGGCCTGATTTTATCCAATCTTGGGGATTAAAAATTTCATTCATTTTTGAATCAAGTGTTGTTACCGTGATTTCACCTGCTTTTCCACTCTCATCTTGTCCAAAAAACAAATCCAACATGGGAAAGCGGGAGTAAATTTTGTCTTTTGTAATCAATAAGATAAGGTTTTTTTGATCGTTAGTTATCTCCTTCACTTTTCCTGTGGTATCAATGATATCAATCACCTCCCCCTTTTTATTTTTAATGAGATAAGGCATGGGTTCATCAAATACAACCTGACCGTTTTGTATATACAGTAGCGGCAATTTTGAAATCGGATAAGTAATTTCATCTTTAAAGTAGTGATTAAATCCATCAATAATACGAAGAGAAAAAGGAATGCTCAGAAGGGATACCACGAATAAAAGATAGAGAAAACCATAGCCATTCCAACGTTTTACCACATCAAGATACAAGCGCTTTGAAAAAAATGATAAATATAAGGCGTTCCAATAATGATACACTGGCGAATCCATCAGTCTCAGTTTGTTTGTTTTTTTAAGCACACGAGTCTCCTTCAGACGTTGGCTGCAATAATGCGCCGGTTTTTATACAAAATATATTAACTTTACTCATATCAACCGCCACTGAACAACGACGGCCGGTGAACAGCACATCACCTGGGACACGAACGGATAGCCGTGCCCCACCTCTATCTGGCATAAATTGAATTAATTTATCAGCCCCCATGTCATCAATCAACTCAATGGTTCCACTGAGATGGGCTTGTCCCTCATCTGCCGTAATCTGTAGGTGCTCAGGCCGAATACCTACCAATACAGCATCCCCAGAGGCAACGGGGTAATTACTTGAAAGAAGGGGCAATGTATTTCCCGTACAAGTGAGCAGATTTTGTTGTTTCAAATTGATGGTCGCCGGCAAAAAATTCATGGGATAATGCCCAATAAAACTGGCCACAAATTGTGTGGCAGGCAATTGATAGATCGCTTGTGGTGTCCCAATCTGCTCAATCAAGCCATTATTTAAAATAACAACCCTATCGGCAAGTGTCATTGCTTCAGTTTGATCATGAGTCACATATAGGCAAGTTGTATTTAATTTTTGATGTATTTTTTTTATTTCATGACGCATTTCCGTTCGGAGTTTAGCATCAAGATTTGATAAAGGCTCATCAAATAAAAATACCGCAGGTTTTCGAACCATCGCACGCCCCATTGCGACACGTTGACGTTGCCCTCCAGATAGCAAGCCAGGTTTTCTTTGTAAGAGATCACTCAGTTGCAAGAGTTTTGCCACTTCCTCCACGCGTGGTCGTATGAGTGATTTTTCCATCCCTCGCATTTTTAAACCATAAGCCATGTTGTCATAGACTGTCATGTGCGGATAGAGGGCGTAAGATTGAAACACCATTGCCATGTCTCTAGCTGCCGGAGGCAATTGATTGACACAACGGTTATTAATGAGAATACTGCCACCACTGACCGGTTCAAGTCCTGCAACCAATCTTAATAAGGTTGATTTACCACAACCAGAAGGGCCTACAACAGCAACAAACTCTCCTTTTTCAATGTTAAGGCTAATCTCATGCAGGATGCGATGCTCACCATATGATTTGCTGATGGATTTTATATTAACGGTCGCCATTATCCCCTCAATCCTTTTTCAAATGAACGCTGTAGTATAATCACCACTAAACAAGGAGGAATCAATGCTATCAAAGCAATGGTCATAATATAATGCCACTGAGGTACTTGATCTGCCACACCAGCTAAATAACGAATCCCCATCACAATGGTTGCCATGTCCGTGTCCGTGGTTATCACCAAAGGCCAAAGATATTGATTCCAGCCATAAACAAACATGATTATAAATAAAGCGGCGATTTGTGACTGAGATAAGGGCAAAAGAATATCGATAAAAAATCGGAATGGGCCCGCACCATCGAGTTTTGCTGCATCCACTAATTCATGGGGAATGGTCTTAAAAAATTGTCGAAATAAAAATGTTGCGGTCGCTGAAGCCATGAGGGGTAAGCTAAGGCCTGCATAAGTATTTAACCACCCAAAAGATGCCACCACTTGAAAAGTAGGAACAATACGGACCTCCACTGGCAGCATCAAGGTTGCAAAAATCAATGCAAAACACAATTTTTTCATGGGAAAGGAAAAATACACCAGTGCAAATGCCGAACACAACGCCAAAGCCACTTTCCCAAAAGCAATCAAAAAAGCCATTATTAAACTATTGAACAACATGATGCTCAAGGGTTCGCCACCCATTGCGGGTAATCCACTGTGCATCACTGCTTTAATATTTGTGAATAACAAGGGTCCAGGCCATATCGGCAATGGAGCCTGCATCATTTCAGCCCCCGTATGGCTTGCAGCAACCAAAGCAAGATAGAGTGGCAGAAACAAAAGGGCAATAAAAGAACACAACAACGCATGAGGAATCAATCGAACACCAATTGATTTGATATCTATCTCACAAACCGAATCAGTAATCGATACTGGGGTACAAATTGGATTATCTAAATTCATTCGTAATGAACCTTTTTCTCAAGAAAGCGAAATTGTAACATCGTTAAACCCACAACGATGAACATGAGCAACACGGATTGCGCCGAAGAGCTGCCGGGATCCATCCCAACAAAACCATCCTTATAAACCTTATAGATTAGGGTGGTCGTGCTGTTTCCTGGGCCACCATTGGTCATCACCTGAATAATGCCAAAGGTGTCAAAGAAAGAATAAATGAGGTTCATGCCGAATAAGAAAAAAGTAGTCGGAGATAGGAGAGGGAACACAATTTGCCAAAATCGTCGATACGCTGATGCCCCATCTATAATGGCCGCCTCAATAATCGAACGAGGAATCAATTGAAGCGCTGCAAAAAAAAATAAAAAATTATAACTAAATTGCTGCCAACTGGCCGTCAGAATAACCACCAACAAGGCTTGTCGAACATGGATAAGATAGTTAAAGTCAACCCCCACAGCTTGCAGTGCACTGGTCATCCAACCCAAGGTAGGATGACATAAAAAACGCCACAAAATAGCAGCAACTGCCGGTGCTACCGCATAAGGCCATAATAATAAAGATTTATAAAACGGCTGACTTTTGCGCCGACCATTGACCAAAACAGCCAATGCAAGGCCTAAGCCCATGGTTAAAAAAGTAATCGAAAAGGCCATCACCAAAGTGACCATCACAGCCAACCCATAATCTGTGCTATAAAATAAATCAGTAAAATTATTCAACCCTGCGAAATGTTTTTGCAAACCAAACGCATCACTGTAATAAAGCGATTGCATTACTGCACCTAAGGCAGGCCAAATAAAAAACAATGCTGTAATCAATAATTGAGGTGCAATAAACAAAATAGCTATTTTTGAGTGTTGGGTATATTTTGACATTAGTGTATCACCAAAGACTTGTCATTATTTGACCATTTTTAAAATAAAAAAACAAAAATATAAGATAAAAAATAAATCGTATTCATAGCATTCTACTGTAAAATATAGGCACTGCAATGGAAAACCCATCCCTCATTGGAATAAAAACCATGCCAACATCAGATCTAGAATTGAAAAAAATAGCCGACTTGGCGTATTTGGCACTCGATGCAACAAGTTCAGCGCAATTAAGCCATGATGTATCTGCCATGATGCGTTTTGTCGAACAATTGTGTCAAGTCGACACGACCCATATCGCACCGCTCTTTCATCCCCTTGATTTACATCAACGCTTACGTATAGATGCTTTGAATGACACAAACCATGAGCCTGAATTATCAAAAATAGCCCCAGTATTTGCAGAGGGTTTATATTGGGTTCCTAAAGTCATTGAATCGGGGAAATAAAGCGATGCATACTCAATCCTTAAGTGAATTATCTAAAGCCTTGCAAGACAAGCAATTCACCAGTACTGAACTAACACAACATTACCTGGCTAGGATTAACAAAGCCCAAGCATTGAATGCATTCATTCATATCGATGCCGAAGGTGCACTCGCATCAGCACTGCGCGCTGATATTCAATTGCAATCAGGAAAAGGAGTGGGGCTCACAGGCATTCCAATGGCCCATAAAGATATTTTCTGTACAAAACGCATGCCTACAACCTGTGGTTCAAAAATGCTGGCCCAATTTCAATCACCCTATGATGCGACTATCGTTAACCGTTTAGAGCAACAAGGTGCTATTTTGGTCGGAAAAACGAATATGGATGAATTTGGAATGGGATCCTCCAATGAGCATAGTTATTTTGGTCCTGTCAAAAATCCATGGAACCTTGACTGTGTACCCGGTGGATCATCTGGTGGCTCAGCAGCCGCCGTGGCTGCAGGTCTCCTCCCCTTTGCTACGGGATCTGACACGGGGGGATCCGTTCGACAACCCGCTGCTTTTTGTGGAATTTCCGGATTAAAACCCACCTATGGTTTGGTCTCTCGTTGGGGGATGGTGGCTTATGCCTCAAGCCTTGATCAAGCAGGCCCTATGGCCCGAAGCGCTGAAGATCTGGCACTCATTCTCCAAGCCATGGCAGGGTTTGATGAATTAGATTCAACCTCACTAGACCGACCTGTTCCTAATTACAGTGCGGGTTTAAACAAACCATTAACCGACCTACGGATAGGCTTACCCCGTTGTTTTTTTCATCCTGAAGTCGATGAGGATATCCAAGCCGCCATTCGAGCTGCAGAAAAGCTATTTAAATCAGCCGGCGCTCACATTGTTGAACTTGATTTGAATCTGCATGCGTTATGGGCGCCCTGTTATTATGTGGTGGCTTGTGCTGAAGCATCCTCCAACTTATCACGCTATGACGGCATTCGTTTTGGCCATCGCAGCAAGAATGCGGCGTCTTTAAAAACCTTAATCCAATGCTCAAGAACAGAAGGGTTTGGCATAGAAGTCAAGCGACGTATTCTAACTGGAACGCACCTATTGTCCTCAGGATTTTTTGATGATTATTATCTACAAGCTCAAAAAGTAAGGCGAATGATTCAAACTGAATTACAAAGCGCCTTCTCAGCTGTTGATATCATCCTTGGACCAACCACACCGACCTGTGCTTTTCAATTGGGTGAAAAAATAGCTGATCCAACCCAACGTTATTTGGCAGATATTTTTACTGTGTCCGCAAATCTTGCAGGCCTTCCAGCCTTATCCATCCCCGCAGGATTCAGTGCAGGCTTGCCTATTGGCATGCAATTGATTGGCCCACATTTTAGCGAAGCCTGTCTTTTGAATACAGCCCATTATTATCAACAATGCACCGATTGGCATTTGAAAAGACCGGAGGAGTTTTAAAATGACTTGGCAAACAGTGATTGGTCTTGAAGTCCATGCCCAATTAAAAACAAAATCAAAATTGTTCTCAAGTGCATCGACTGCCTATGGCGCACCACCCAATTCACAAACAAGCTATATTGATGCAGCCCTACCTGGCATATTACCGGTATTAAACCAAGAGGCCGTTCATATGGCCCTAAAATTTGCTTTGGCCATTGAGGCTGAGATCAATGATTTATCCTATTTTGAGCGAAAAAATTATTTTTACCCTGATTTACCCAAAGGGTATCAAATTAGCCAATTTCAACGCCCTATTGTGGGCAATGGTTATTTAGACATTGGCAAAGGTCGTCAAATCCATATCGTGCGCGCGCACTTAGAAGAAGATGCGGGAAAATCATTGCATGAGATCCACTCAACTGAAACGGGCATTGATTTAAATCGTGCAGGCACCCCTTTACTCGAGATAGTCACAGCCCCCTGCCTTAACTCTGCAGCTGAGGCCATTGATTATTTAAAAACATTACATCAACTGCTGCGATTTTTAGATATTTGTGATGGAAATATGCAGGAGGGATCCTTTAGATGTGACGTGAATCTATCATTAAAGCCTTTTAATCAAACCCACTTGGGCACAAGAACCGAATTAAAAAATCTTAATTCATTTCGATTCATTGAAAAAGCCATTCACTATGAACAACGACGACACCAAGATATCCTTGAAAGAGGCGAAAAAATAACCCAAGAAACACGCCTCTATTGCCCCAATACAGACAGCACTGAGGTTTTACGCAGCAAAGAAAATGAAAATGATTACCGATATTTTCCAGATCCTGATTTGCTCCCCATTAAAATTAGCGATAAAGACATCACAGCAATTAAAGCATTGATGCCCGCCTTACCTACAAAAATTAGACAAATTTTGCAACAAACAGATGGTTTGAACGATGATTTAATTGAATTTTTATTATCCACTCCGGCCACATTTCAATTTTATGACGAGGTCAAGCAGCATAGTCTCGCCGCTCCCAAATCCATTGTGAACTGGCTCAAAGGCACCTACCTTGCCGCCCTCAATGAAAAAGCACTCACTTTTGAAAAACCCCCTGTCAGCGCAAAAGACTTGGCCTGCTTACTTGACAAGTTAACAAACCTTGAAATTAGCGCACAAACTGCCAAACAAATTTTCAAAACCTTACTCACCAGCACCCAATCAATTGATGTGCTCATTAGCGCGGCCTGTACTCACCAAAAAGATGATCACTTAATAGAAACCATCATTGCATCCACCCTAGAAAAATTTCCAGAGCAAATCGCTTCGTATCGTGCCGGAAATGAAAAATTACTTGGTTTTTTTGTAGGTCAAGTATTGAAACAAATCAAAGGTCAAGGAGATCCTGCGGAGATTAATCGTCTATTACATAAGCTTTTAAATAAATAATAGTGAGTAACCTGGCTATAAGCCAGGTTACTTCTTTCTAACTGACTACCTTTCTTATTAATAAGGTTCCACAATAACCGTGGTTCCCACATTCATAAAGTTTTCATTTAACCATTTTGCTGCACTAGGGAGGACCCTAACACACCCATGGCTAACATTGGCATTGGGTACTTCATAGGCTGCATGGATGGAATAGCCCCCATGAAAGTGCATACAGTATGGCATCTTAGCCCCACCATTCGTTTCGATAGGATAGAGGCTTGATTTGCAGTCCTCCCCTTTTTTCGAATACACTTTAAAAGTCCCGGTGACCGTCCTACAGGAGCGACCAATATCATTACAGTAATCACTGCCACCTGAAGCACTGCCCGTTTTAATCCGATGGCCTTCTGCATCATAAGCCGCCCATGCGGTTGCTTTGGGGTCAAACACGAAGACCTTCTTACCCGTTGCTGCACGTTGCGCTGGAAAAGCAAATTGTCCCTTCGTATCAGAATCCATGCTCTTCGTATAATGCGTGTACCCTGCATCATCCACCACAGACGTTGATCTATCCATCGATCCACACGCCGCCGTTAATACACACAATGGTACAATCAGTAGTTGTTTTTTCACGATAAATCCTCCCTTTGTTTTGTATTATATCGGGCGGATTCTGAATAGGTTTAGCATTTTTGATAAAAAAATTAAACTATTTGCTTTTATAGTGAGCTTAATGAGGCAAGGAAAGGCTTTTTCGGGTTGTTTCTGGCAACATGGCCATGATTGCCAATAGAAGCTGTTCATCAGTGCATTCAAAGCAACCACCCCGCGCAGGCATGGCATTCAACCCCTCATCTGTGTTCTTAAATAAGGCATTCACTCCCTTTTTAATGCGTGGCGTCCAATCGGCGATAATACCCATTCTCGGTGCACCTATCTGAATCAAGGGTTTAATGCCATGACAGTTCACACAATAATGCTGAACGATTTGCTCACCCTCCGTGGCAGATCCAGCAATGTGATTTAAAAAATCTTGAGGATGATGGCTAGCTGAGTAGGCTGGTGTTCCGGTTAACATCAGCAAAGAGATTGAAAAGAGGCCTTGGTAAAATACTTTGGCACAAAACAATCTAATGATATCGTGACTGAATTTGCGATGTTGCAATATCATGCTGTTCACGATAAAAATTATATAATTTAATCTGCTCACCAAACGCTGGAAAAGACTCATAATCATCAAGGGTAAACCGCTCACCTGATTCTTCAATTTGACCATGCTCCCTCAAATAATCTTCTATAATTTTTGTTTCATACACTTTACCATTTTTCATGCAAAGCAAGGGTTCATTCAACATGATATGCGTTTTCTCACAAGTAAATAATGAGGGGAATTCATGAAATGAATCGCCATTTGCAATGGCGCGTGCTTTGATCATCAAATCCTGCTTAATCTTCAAATAGGCTTTTTGTCGAACAGCAAAAGTTTGAATGGGCTGAAATAACTCTGTAAACGGATATAGATCCGCTGCACTCAATGCTTTGGTTGTGTAAGGATCTCGCTTTTGCAACTGTATTTGCTTTAAAATATTCTTCCGCTCATACACCTTTCCATCTAGAGTGATCACAGGGTCGCTAATCAATTCAAAACCAATAGAACAGCGCAATGACCGAGGCACGTCGTTGGGGGGCGATGTCATCGCTTCCTTTTCTGCATAGGCCAAGTATTCTTTTTTTTGAGTTTCAATGGATTTTTTGTTGCTATCTGACCAAAAAATATATTTTAAGCTGCTTAGTAAAAACATTATCTCTCCGCTTGATACTGACTTAAGGGCAATAAGTTAGGCGCATGAACAAAATAGCACCCTATTCTTGCATCAAATCCGACCCATTAGGGCCAGGCTCAGGCTCATCCGGTATATTTTCATGATTGGGTGCTTCTTGCTGAGGAAGGCCTTGTCCAAGGTTCTCCATTGATTTTTGAAAGATAGAAAGCCGATGGTCCTTGTATTGCCAGCCAGTAATAAACGACCAGAAGGATTTTAGCATTCTTATAAACACATTATCAGAATTTTTTAATAATATTCCCTTACACGCATGACTTGTTCCATGGACTTCAAGCGCGCGTAACCGTTCACGGGGTAGGAAGGCTGTATCATCTAATATGTTTTTTAATTTATCAAGTTCTACAATCTTTTCACCAGTAGTCGGATCTTCATGGTTTTTCAAATAGGTGCTCAGCTCCTGCAAAGTATCATAAATTTTAATCATGGTATTGTATTCACTCACACGACTTAACAACCTATCTAATGTCAATTGATGCGCATTAATTGTTTGTACATCCGTGTCAGCCACCAATACCAATTGAGCTAATCGTTGCTGCTCGTTGCGTAAAACTGTCAGTTTTTCTAAACGACATGGATTCGTTCCAGCAAGGTTTAAATCTGCCTCTATAGCAATATAGGAAATCAAGGTATTCTGTGAGGTATTCAATGCAGCATAGGCATCTTTAAGCAATTGCGCTGCTTGTAGAATATCGGGTTGTGCACTATCAATAACTGCTGCAATACGAGATTCAATATCCTCTTCGAGCCCAATATTTAATAGCAAATCCGCTTGCTGTGCATGGAATTGGGGTGAAATATGGGCCATAAAAGGCGTGGTGTAAGGGCCAAGTTCTTGTTCAAATTGACTCCGTACATTGGCATTTAAATGGTTTAAAAATACCTTGTTTTTAAAGGCATCAACCTTCTGCTGCGCACTACCCCGTTCACTTTCAAGCATTGCATTAAGATGAGTAATCCGTTGTTCACAGCGTTCTATTTCCTTATTTTTCGTACGAACCTCTGCACGAACATAACGCTCTAATTTAGGGGTCAATGCCAATATTTTATCAATAGCATGATTAAAATCTGCGGGTTTTTGCAGTGCTCTTAAAAATAATTTTCGGTTATATTTGCTATCGATGGCCACTAAAAAAGGTTGAAGCTTTTCATAGATCTCAAGAAACTGATGTTGTTGAGCCGCAGTGGCAATACATCCTTTAAGTGGGGAAAGTAATGCCAAGTTTACAAAAATAGTCCTGCGCAACGCCACTTCCGAAGGAACCTTCGCCTCTTCAAGCGCATGGAGTCGATTGGTCTCGTTAGCAATTTGACTTTGGATGATCGTAGGACTGCAGTCTACCAGTAATTGTAGCCCCTCTTGATCGGCTTTAAAATTCAAGGTATCAATCAAATTCGAATAAAAGGCGTTGAATGTTTCAACTAATTTTTTAGATAAAATACCTGGCTTTTTCAAACCTAAATTAAATTCAGCATTATCAGCGATAGATAACACCCTTTCACTAAAGTTCTTTGGTAGGGTAAGGAGCTGTCGATGGACTAAATCACGACTTTCCTTACCCATACTTCGAACCTGCGCATTAATTTCTTGAAGCGCTAATAAAATTTTCTTTATGGACCCTGGGTTATAATAAGATAAGTCCTCAAATTTATCTAAAAAATCCTTTTCTTGTTTTTTAATTAATCTCTCAGATTCTTGATCAACCACAACAGGATCTGAATCAAGCGATCTAATCAACAGGGGTCTTCTATAAAGTTCTTGCGCAATTTGTTGTAACAAACTACGCTCAATGGGCGCAGGTGCTGGTTCTGCTGGTTCTATAGCATCAAAATATACGTCATCATCTACTTCAGGCACTTCTTCCAAAGCGTCTTCAGAATAATCACCTCTATTTCTAGTGACAATGGCTTGTTGAGCTTTCCAGGCAGCGATGATATTCAGTGGTGGTTGTTTGTCTTCAACAGATGAAGTCGCAGTATTTAAATATGCACCCAAGATCGGGATATTTTTTAAAAGATTAAGGCAATTTAAACCCTCATTAATTAGTGCGACAAATGCTTGGTCTTGAGACGCTGCATTAAAAAATACTTTTAGCTTTGCCAAATTTTTTGCGGCCTTGATGATACTCCCTAAATAATGGGATTGCTGATGAACCCCTTTGAGCAAACCACTATTATCAATCGCCTCAATTTTTGATAATCCTTTTTGTAGATGATAAAGCGCATTCAATAGTTGTTTATGTAAACGAATATCGGCTGTATCTTCATAGATATCCACAAAAGGAAGCTTGCTTGGATCAAGCCTTTTATAATCTTCAGGATCAATATTGTCTTTGTTTTTCAAAAAATCCTGGTATTGATTATCAATGAGTCCCTGAATAACCCCCGATAATTTTAGCTCAGAAATCCGTCCCAACAGGGTCTTTTTCTTTAGGAGAGCCCCCATGGGTTTTAACTCAAGGGATAATAATTCACGCTCTCGTTTAACCGTCTCAAATGTTGTAAATGCCTTCGCTGTTTCACTGGTTTGCTCAATTAACTCATCTAATTTACTGGATAAATTTTCCTCCATATCCGATAATTTTTGAGCAAGCAATGGCGCTTTGTTCTTCCCGGGGCTTAAGGCCTCAACAATGAGCTCATTTAAGCGAAGCGATTCTTGATAAAGTAGCGCATCCGGTTGTTCTGCAATTAAATGGGCTTGAAATTTTTTATAGGTTTGACGCAATATTTCTTTTTTCTCATCACTCCACTTGCCAATTTTACCCTTATGATCGGTGGAATGGGCTAAACGATAACTAGTAAAATCACGTAATGCTTCTCTAGCAAATATTAAATGATGAAGTTGCTCCTCAAATAAAACTCTTTTTTTATCATAATCTGTTGACATCATGCCCTGTGGATTAACCAACTCAAGCGCTACAAATGGTTTTGCTGCTATCGATAATTGAGTTTGATCTTGGCGTGCATTATAAAGATCGCTTTCACGTTGCATAGCGGCTTCGCGTATCAAAGCAGTTTTAAATAACGCGTGACTTCGTACCTGTTGAATAGATGCAATCACTGCCGGCTTACAATCAAGTACAACGTCACAATCCGTGCTGCCCCAAGCAGCCTTCAGAACCCAACTGGCTTTTGCTAGGAATGTCGGATCATCTTTTTTGGTTAATTGGGTGACGATTAGCAAGTCAATCTCAGGGAAAAGTGCTGCAAAGTGCGGCTGAAAATGCTTATAATGCTTTATTAACGCGGCTTTACTTTCTTGTGAAATATCAGCCAAACTACTGTCAAGATCTAATTGATCGATAAAGTCAAAAAAAGCTTCTGCCGCCATCGTTTGACGTTTGTCTACCGCTTCACATTGAGCCTGCACAAGCCGTTTCAACGCATGCTCTGTCGTATAAGCCTCAAATTCATCATCTCGTAAAACATCTAAGTCAGCAATTGGCGATAGTTTATCCCCAAGGTTTGGTTGACGATGAGCAATTATTTTAAATGCCAATTTTGCAGAAGTCTTGTCTACTTTTGAATGCATTACATCGGCAGCCACCGCCAATTTATCTACATACCCTGCCAATTTTTTATAAAAATGTTCTATTTTTAACGTAGCAGGACCAACCAATAGATTGGGCTTTAAAGCTAAATCTTCCTCTGCTGCCTCCAATTCAACCACTAAGGATGGGAGGTATTCATGTCGAATCGTATCTAAAATAGTTTTAGCTTTTAAATAAGCATCCTTAGTTAAGGGCGCCCCTACAGTTAACAAATCCACAGTGTGATTAATGAGCTTTTTTAATACTGAAACACAACCAGGTAGGGAGAGAGCACTATAATTTTCGCCTATCAAAGATTCAAAATTAACCTTGGTTTCCTGCGCTTTCTTTAGCATCTTTTCTTGATACTCTTCTGCACTTACAATTGATTTATCAACAAGCTCAGAAGAAGCATAAGCAATTAAATGTTGTAAATTTTCTAAGTATGAGGGCAGTTCAAAATATAATTGACATAAACTTTCTAAATTTTGAGAGCCAGTATAAGCGCTGGTTGGTAACGTATTTGTCGTAATACCAATGACCTTGGCTGAGAGCTTGGCTGTATCCTCAGGAATATTCGATGGAGTAACATTCGAGAACGCTGAGGATGCGGTATCTAATACAGATAATAACTCACCCATCTGTGGCCCCAGGATGGCTTGAATATCTCCGCCAACTTCATTGAGTACAGTCGCTATGCCATAGATGTTACCAATTTTCTCTCTGTATATTTTTTGAGCATCGTAATAAATCCCCATGTAATAAGGATTCGGCCTATCATCTCGAACATTGATATTTTCAACCGCTTTTAAATCCTTTTCAACGCCATACAGTGCATTAATAATTTTTTTTAGTGCCACGACCCTAGGAGGCAATATGGCTTGCTGATCGGTGCTTAAGTCATAAGGAAGGTCTATTGAACTCGCAAAATAGGCCGTTTGCAGAGGGGAAAAAATTGAATCATCCCGCAAATAACCTAATAAACCCTCACGAATACGCTCACACCTTTTCGATAGTTGTAAGTCTTCTTTTAACCAAATAATCCTTTTAACCAATGACTCTCTTGTCAGTTCATTTAATCCAATTGAAAGTTGACTCGCATAATCAGCAGCACTTGATGCCATATTGGAAGTGCCTTCAACTACTTGACTGCCTGCCTGATAAGCCCTTCCAGCAGCACCAGTTGCAACCGTTCCAAGACCTGCAACCACTTGACCACCTGCATTTAAAGCGGCAATACCAGCATCAAAAGCTGCTACACCAATCACTAAAGTAGCGTTACCTAGGCCTGCAGCCATTTGGCTACTAACGTTCAAAGCAGCACTACCAGCACCTATTGCAGCATTACCAACCCCTTTAGCCACTTGACTGCCCATATCCAACGCAGCATTACCCACGCCCAACGCAGTATTACCCAAGCCGAAAACCGCTTTACCAAGGCCTGTGGCAACCTGATTACCTACGCCTATAGCAGCGCTACCTGCGCCTATAGCAGCGCCACCAACACCAGTAATCATTTTCTTTATCCGTGATTTCATGGCTATTGACCCCAAAGTTACGCTGGTATCAACGACACCAACGAGAGAGCATGATTCATTTCAATATTCA
>CANJHO010000032.1 GCA_947474165.1 Legionellaceae bacterium | reverse complement strand
CACACACCCCGACACAATCGGTTAAATCAATGCTGAGCATATCCATGGAAACCCGACCCACAATAGGACACATGCAACCATTCACCCACACCGGTGTATTAGGCAAGATATGACGTGGATAACCATCCCCATAACCAATCGCCACGATTCCAATCACAGTCTTCCTATCCGATTGCCATGTTCCACCGTAACCAATAGGCGAATGCGCACTGTAATGATGAATGGCGCTCACAGCAGACATCAACCGCATGACCGGCATTAAGCCTAACTCAAGGCCCGTTTGATTAGAAAACGGCGATACCCCATATAACATAATGCCCGGACGCACCACATCAGCATGCGATTGTGGTAATGCAAGAATGGCCGCTGAATTTGCAACACTCCGAGAAAGTTTAATATTCGGTAGGGAAAGCGCATTAAACACATCAAGCTGGCTTTGATTGCAAGCCAGTTCAGGCTCATCAGCCGAAGCTAAATGGGTCATCAGGCCAATGTCTTTATCAATCCATGGACAGTTGAGCAGTGCTATCATCACATCATTCACAGCGTCTGGGGGAAATCCCAAACGTCGCATCCCTGTATTGACTTTGACCCACACTTTAATTTTTTTAGGCAAAGGGGTTCTAAGAATCCAGCGAAGTTGCTCTGCTTGATGAATAACACATTGCAGGTTATTTTCCACAACCCTCGCTAACTCATCTGCACTAAATACCCCTTGAAATAACACACAATCACTCCGGCTACCCAAAGCACGAAGCGTTAAGGCTTCTTCTAAACAGGCCACACCAAATGCATCAACCTGTCCATCCAAGACGGGTAATACGGCAGAGAGACCACAACCATAGGCATTGGCCTTCACCATTGCAATAATTTTTTTACCTGGTGCTGCCTGCTTCACCTGCGCTAGATTATGCAAGAGTGCCATGGCATTGATTTGGACACGCGTGGGTCTTGTCACTTCAATCTTCCCCTTGGTATCCATTGAAAGCCAAATCTTCAAAGCGTGTATATTTACCAAGAAATGCAACGCGCACTTTCCCTATGGGGCCATTACGTTGTTTGGCCACAATAATTTCAGCGGTACCTTTATCAGGACTGTCTTCGTTATACACCTCATCCCGATAAATAAAACAAATCAAATCCGCATCTTGCTCAATCGCACCTGACTCTCGCAAATCAGACATCAAGGGACGTTTATCCTGGCGTTGCTCCAAACTACGATTTAACTGGGACAAAGCCACCACGGGCACACTTAACTCCTTGGCCAAGGCCTTCAAACTACGCGAAATTTCAGAAATTTCAGCCGTACGATTATCTGCTTTAAATCCAGGCACTTTCATCAATTGCAAATAATCCACCACAATAAGACCCAATTGGCCATGCTCTTTCATCAATCGCCTGGCACGGGCTCTCATTTCTGCAGGACTCAATGCAGCTGTGTCATCAATAAATAAAGGGGCTTCAGACAACATGTGCACCGCAGAAGTGACCCTTGGCCAATCATCATCATCTAATTTACCGGTCCGAATCCGATGCTGATCAATTCGCCCTAATGAGGACATCATCCGCATGGCCAATGAATCGCCTGGCATTTCCATAGAAAAAACCAAAACAGGCTTGCATGCTTTGATAGCGGCATGTTCAGCAATATTCATCACCAAGGTTGTTTTACCCATTGATGGACGCCCTGCCACAATCACCAAATCAGAGGGCTGCAACCCTGAAGTCAACTCATCCAGGTCACTTAAGCCCGTGGCAAGCCCTGTAATGGACTCACCACTGTGATAAAGGGCATCAATTTTCTCAACGGCTCGAACCAAAATAGATTTAATAATCTCAGGGCCGCCATCAGCGGCCGTTTGCTCTGCAATGGCAAACACTTTGCTTTCTGCAAAATCAAGTAATTCAGGAACTTCTCGACCCGCTGGATTATAGGCAGAATCAGCAATCTCACTGGCAATAGAAATCAATTGTCGCTGAACTGATTTTTCACGAACGATATCAGCATAGGCCGTAACATTCGCCACACTGGGTGTGTTATTGGCGAGCTCAAAGAGATAAGCCTCTCCCCCAGCATCATCTAAATCGTTGTTGGACTTTAAGGTATCCAACAAGGTGACGACATCGAAGGGTTGATTTTTTTTTGCCAATGCAATGATGGCACGATATAAAATTCGGTGTTCAGTGCGATAAAAATCTGCTTCACATACTTTTAAATTAACTTTATCCCAGGCCTGATTATCGAGCATCAAGCCACCGATAATCGATTGTTCAGCTTCTGCTGAATGCGGGGGACGCTTCAGCGGATCAGCCGATTTTTTACGTGTTTGGAGATCTTGCATAATGCCTACGAATAACAGTTGACTCTGCGACTATTGTAACCCTCAAGCACTAAGAAGTAACCTTCTTTTCACGGATCCAAATTTGGGTGCGTCCCAACATGGCTATACCCACATAGCCTCGAACGTATAATTTATCACCCTTCACCGTCATTTTAACCCGATAAATTTTACCTGTTTTTGCATCGAGGATCTGTCCACCATCCCAATCCCCAGGATTAATCTCCTTTAAACCCCAGACAAAGCGCATGCCCTTGGTTGGTTTATCTTTAAAGTCTCCCGGACAATTGCTACAAATACCCGTATCACCCGGCTGTGGATAAACCCCCTCAATGGTTGCACTCAAGGTATTATCCTGAATAACCAAACGCACGATGGCTCTTTTATCTCCTGTGATATCATCAATCGTGGTCCAGACTCCTTCTGGTGATCCTTTTGCAATAACCATGGGCAGATATAACACTGCACATACAATCGCTACAAGCAGTTTCCCTATTCGCATCGATGATCCTTTTAACATGGTGGTTTAAAAATCATAAGCCATGCGAACGATCATTGCAATTGCATCCTCTTTTTAAAAATAGGGATGTCTTTTTTGAGTTAATCAAATTTTGTGTTACCCTTTATAAATGATTAAAAAAGCCAGTTCTATTTATGCAACGTGATACCATAACTTTTCAATTAGCCACCCATTACTTGCCAAAGATTGCGCTCCGGCTTGAGTGTCTTTTTCTAACCATAGACCAAGCCCGTGAGGAAACACATCCTGTTATTCATCACTATGCTTTAAAAAATATTGTTGAGATCACAAAGTTAATAGAAAAACCTGAACTAAAGAGCCGATTTTTAAAAGAATTCATGCGAATAGAACATGCACTGAATAAATCTCAAACCATTATTTCAAACACCTTATATGCTGATCTCTTCCTACAAATTCAACACTTAAACCATGTTTCTGGGCGTTTTGGAGAGCTTATCCATAACAATCCATTTTTACAGTCATTAAAGGTAACGCAAACCATATCAAACAATGATTGTGAACTATACTCGCCCCAACTACTCCTATGGTTAGATCAGGACGCAAATAAAAGACAACAAGACCTAATCATTTGGTTAAATGACTTGCGCACCTTATATGATACCGTTTCAGTTTATTTATCATTACTTCGAGACACAGCTAAATTTGACATCATTGACACGCTCAATGGATTCTATCAACGCTCCCTCCCTTCTGGAACATCCTGCCACCTCATCCTTTTAAGAATGGATAAAAATTCAGGCCTAGTCCCGAGAATGCAATTGGGACATCATGGTCTCAGCCTTAGGCTCTGTAACGCAAACTCAATGCATGAAATCCGCCATGCGGATACACAGGTTGATTTGGCGGTTTGTCAATTATAATGCTGCTATCGATAACAGGTAATATAACCAAACCCACTACACGCCCTTCCAAAACACAAGCGTTGATTGCCTAGCGCTTTGGTAGCAGCCACATGCTTCTCTTTGTTGTAATGTACCACGCGACGATAACCCATTCGTCTGCAAAATGAATACGCGGCACGCTGACCACACTGTGTCCCATTTTTATAACACCAATCAACCCGATAATGAGAAAAACGAGGGAAAACGAACCGTTGCTCCCGATAATAATAATCCTTGGTGGGCTGATGATGAAAGTTGTTTTTACAAGTAATCAGCATAAACCCATGACAACGCCATCCAGTGCATCTTGCAGGTGTCGTGAGATAATGCGTTACACCAACGTTATAATCAATAATGGCTTCTGATGCCTCATGATAACCCATGAGATGACAATAACGATTGGCAATACCTTGACCACACAGCTTTTCATCCAATGAGCAATAACTCAAGCGCTGACTATTGAATGCCGGATTCCAAAAATTCCTATAAAAACTCAGTTCACTAGGCCCATCTTTGGCATAACCTATTGATGTGATAATTAAGAACAATCCGATGATGGAGTAACGAAAAAAAGCCATGTTTACAATCCCTTTTCAACGCGATAGGCACGCGGTATCTAATAACTTATTTCAACACACTGCGCTTCCAACAAATCAGCCAGTTTTATCAGCAATTCATCAGAAGGATTGATACGCCATTCAGACGAAAGGTTGAAGGTAGCCTTTGCATTGGTATTGGCATAACGAACCTGCACCACACAATCTCCCTGATGCGCCCTCAGCATGGATTGAAGGGTGGGCAGGAGGGGCTCATCCGCCGCTGATAAGATCAAAGACAGACATTTAGCAAAACGCGTGCGCGCCTCCTCGATGCGATAAAGGGTCGTGGCGGTCATTTTAAGACCACCCGTGTAATCATCTTGGCCCAACTCCCCTTCAATCACTATCATTTGTCCAACAGCAATAAAGGCTTGCTGAGGCTCAAACACTTCCGAAAAAACAACAACATCCATGTTTCCACTGGCATCTTCCAAGCCAATAATTGTTAATTTTTTCCCACGCTTGGTCAGGATATGCCGAAGGGTTGTGATCAAACCACAAACAATGACCTTCTTTCCCGATGATGGATTTAACTTAGAAATTGGTTTTGCAAACCCCTGGAGTTCTTTCTGATAGGGTGCGGCAGGATGACCGGTAAGGTATAAGCCTAAGGTTTCTTTTTCAAAATCAAGACGTGCCTTTGTACTCCATGCTTTACAATCAAGATAATCTTCAACCATTGCAACATCATCCAGCAGTTCAAACAAATCCGTTTGACCACTGCTCTGATTTTTATGAAATTTAAGACCCACTTGAATGGCTTTATCAATAGAGCCATGAACCACCGCACGCTCCACACCCCAACCATCCACTGCCCCACTTTTGATAAGTGCCTCCAGCACACGACGATTCACTTTACGCATATCCAATCGTTGACACACGCTAAACAACCCTTCATAAGGTCCGTGATGCCCACGTTCCTCAACAAGGCATTGAATCGCTGATTCACCAACCCCTTTGATTGCCCCTAGACCATAAATAATCGTGTGCTCATTCATCACTGTAAATTGATATTGGGACTGGTTAATCGAAGGCGGCAAGACTTGCAACGTCATCTGGGCACATTCACGCATAAAATTGACGACCTTATCCGTGTTATCCATATCCGATGACAAAACCGCGGCCATGAATGCGGCGGGGTAATGTGCTTTTAACCAAGCCGTTTGATAAGCGACCAAGGCATAAGCTGCAGAATGCGATTTATTAAATCCATAGCCTGCAAATTTTTCCATTAGATCGAAGGTATGAGTCGCCACCACTTCCCCAACCCCTCGAGCCACAGCGCCCTCAATAAAAATAGCCCGTTGTTTTGCCATTTCTTCTGGTTTTTTCTTTCCCATGGCACGACGCAATAGATCAGCCGCCCCCAAGGTATAATTTGCCAATACCTGAGCAATTTGCATTACTTGCTCTTGATAAAGAATCACCCCATAAGTGGGCTTTAATATGGGCTCTAAGTCAGGGTGGGCGTATTCAACCCGTGCACGCCCATGTTTTCTATCGATAAAATCATCAACCATGCCTGACTGCAATGGGCCTGGACGAAACAATGCCACCAGGGCTATGATTTCTTCAAAGCAATCCGGTTGCAATCGATGAATCAGCTCCTTCATTCCGCGAGATTCTAACTGAAAAACGGCTGTTGTTTGGCAGGCTTTTAATAAATCAAACGTCACTGGATCCTGCAGGGGAATCTCATTGATATCAATCAAGGGTAATTCATTCTGTGCTCGCTCACGATTCACCGTGATAAGCGCCCAGTTAATAATGGTGAGCGTCCTTAACCCTAAAAAGTCGAATTTAACCAAACCCACCGCTTCAACATCATCTTTATCAAGCTGACTCACCAATTGGGTAGAGCCTTCTTCGCAATAAATCGCTGTAAAATCAGTCAATTGTGAGGGGGCAATCACCACCCCACCCGCATGTTTACCTGCATTACGGGTGATCCCTTCTAATTTAAGCGCTAAATTAAATAACTCTTTGACATCCTCATCATCTTGATAACGTCGCTGTAATTCCTCTTCCTGTTCGAGGGCTTTGTCTAAAGTAATGCCCAGTTCAAAAGGAATTAATTTTGCCAATTTATCAACGAAACCATAAGGATGGCCTAAGACACGCCCCACATCGCGGATAACGGCTTTGGCCGCCATGGTGCCAAAGGTAATGATTTGTGACACGCTTTGACGACCATATTTTTCAGCAACATAGTCAATCACCCGATCGCGCCCTTCCATACAAAAATCAATGTCAAAGTCAGGCATTGAAACCCGTTCTGGATTCAAAAAACGCTCAAATAAGAGTTCATATTCTAAAGGGTCAAGATCGGTAATGCTCAATGCATAAGCCACCAATGATCCCGCGCCCGATCCCCGACCAGGCCCAACGGGCACACCATTTTCTTTAGCCCATTTGATGAAATCAGCCACGATTAAAAAATATCCAGCAAATCCCATTGAATTAATGACGCCCAATTCAAGCTTAAGCCGCTTATCATAAGGTTCGCGAATGCTACCCATCGCCTGCCCTCGATACAGTCGCTCCAAACGAGAGTCGAGTCCCACTGTTGACAAATGGGATAAATAATCTTCAACAGATTTTCCATCCGGAATGGGGAAATTGGGTAAATAATGTTGTCCCAACTCAAGTTTCACCGTACAACGTTTGCTGATCTCAACTGTATTTTGTATTGCTTGAGGCAAATCACTGAATAGTGCCACCATCTCATCGGCTGAACGCAAATATTGCTGAGGACTATAACGAAGCGTTCGCCTGGAATCAGATAAAGTATAGCCATCATGAATACACACGCGCGCTTCATGGGCTTCAAAATCATCTGTTTTCAAAAAACGAACATCATTAGTAGCCACCAAGGGCAGATGAAGATGCTCTGCCAATCGCACAACCCGTTCATTATAAAGTGCTTCATCAGCCCGGCCAGTGCGCTGAATTTCCAAATAAAAGCGACAGGGAAATATCTGCATGAAGTCACGTGCTAATTGTTCGGCCAAATGCGTGTCATCCGCCAGCAATGCTTGTCCAATCGTGCCCAAACGGCCGCCAGACAAAGCAATCAATCCTTCAGCATGGGAGGGAATCCAGGCCGGATGAACCCGAGGCAAGCCTTGGCATTGCCCCTCTTGGTAAGCCTTAGACACCAATCGGGTTAGGTTAAGATAGCCCTCTTTATTTTGACAAAGCAACACGAGAGATGATTGATGATTTGGCTTTTCAGGATCATAACAAGGGATATCACAACCTAATATTGGTTTTATGCCCGTTGAAATGGCTGCTTGAAAAAATTTGACCACAGCAAATAAATTACAAACATCCGTCACCGCCACCGCACACATATCCCCATCAATGACGGCATCAAGTAGCGCAGGTATCTGGACCAGGCCATCAACAATAGAAAACTCGGTGTGAACATGTAAGTGAACAAAACGCTGTTGCATAAAGACGAGCTCATCAATCCCAATGGACGAACTGTACCGGACTCCTTCCAGATCGGCAAGTAAGTCGCAAAAGTTTAGCGTGAATGATGCGGATCAAACGCATCACGCACCGCATCAGCAAATAAATTAATGGCTAGCACCAAGCTAAACATCAATAAAAACGCCGCGAGCATAGGCCACCAAACAATGGGCTCACGCGCTAACTCAAGTCGGGCTGCATTGATCATATTCCCCCAACTCAAGGTCATGGGGGATACCCCAACACCCACATAAGATAAAACCGCCTCGGCTAGCACAAGAAAACTAAAATCCAACACCAGTGTAATGATAACAATATGCATCACATTCGGTAATAAATGCGTCCTGATGATTTTAAAGGAACTACTGCCCAAGGCTTTCGCGGCTAATACATAATCAATTTCTCTTAATTTGAGCGCTTCTGCACGAAGTAGGCGGCATAAACTAGTCCAGCTGGTCACGCCCAGAATAAAACACAAGGCAAGCAGCCTGGCATCTGCATTGTCGGCTAGGGTTTTAAATTGCTCTGGATGATTTGCGATATAGGTTTGCATGGACAATACAGAGGCGGTGATAAGCAGAACACCAGGAATAGAGCTTAATGTGGTGTAAATATATTGAATAATATCGTCAACAATACCCCCAAAATACCCCGCAGAAATACCCAGCAACAAGGCCAATGGCATCATAAATAACGTGGTCAAAGTGCCAATCACAAGACCTGTTCGAATACTTTTTACGGCATAATAAAAAATGTCCTCTCCAATTTTTCCAGTTCCAAAAATATGAAAATCTCGAGATAATTGATAGGCACTTAATAGAATGAAACCAACAAAAAATAGCGTAATATAAGGCGCAACGCTTGAAGACAATCGTTTATTCACCAACAAATGCGAGGGATCCAAAAACCTTTCACTTGCCCGCTTCTTTCGCCGATAGAACAATCCGCCAAGAGCAATGAATAGCAAGAAAAGAACACTGATGCCAAATGATTTGATTAAACCTACTTTGACCACATGCTGAATATCTTCTCTTGTTTGAACCGAAGGGGGGGGATAGCTTAAACGAGGATAGACCTGCTCAAAATGCCCATTAACACCCACCATTTCGCTGGAATAGAGCTTTAAAGCAAATGGAGCAGAATAGGTTTTTTCATATTGCGCCCCTAGCGGCGAAAGAACTTGGTCCAGTAATGATTTAGCATTGCTTAAATGAATAGAATCCAGGACCGCTATCATAAGAAAAAATATTAAAACAATCCCAGCACTTGCCGCCATTGGATTTTTAATAATAGACAGAAAGGCAACGCGATTTTGTTCTTTTCTAAGCCCTCGACCAAACAATAATAAAGTAACCATCAACACTCCAAGAAAACACCAATCAGTCATCAAGAAATGTGCGCTCATTTGAATCTCACCCGCGGATCAACCAATGTGTAGGAGATATCAGTTAAGATCAAACCAAAAATGTATAAAATTGATCCTAAAAACACCATGGCCCTCACAATAGCAAAATCCTGCTGTTGAATGGCATCGATAATATAACTCCCCAAACCGGGAACACCAAAAAAAGATTCCAGTACCAAACTTCCCATGAATAAAGAAGGGATCAACACCACCACCCCGGTTAAAATCGGCAACATGGTGTTTTTTAAAACATGATGAAATAAGACGCGGATCTCTGACACCCCTTTCGAACGGGCAGTTTTTACATAATCTTTGTTCATCTCCTCCAAAAAAAGCGTTCTATACCATCGACCGCCTGCACCCATGCCACCCACTACCGCCACCATGATGGGCAATGCAACAAATTTTATGCTCTGAAGCCCTTGATCATAGCCTGAGATAGGCACTAAACATAAAACTTTACCCAGGACATATTGCCCACCAATAATATAAAACATGGTTGAAATAGACATTAAAATGATACAAAAAATCACGCCACTCAAATCAAGATAACTGGATCGAAAAAAAGCAAGCGTCATCGCAAATAAAATATTGATAAACATCCCAAACAATAATACGGGCAATGCGATGGAAAGGCTCGGCCACATTCGTTGAGAAATATCATAGCCTATATCACGTCCCGCATCCGAAATTCCAAAATCAAACGCAAATAACCGCAAAGATTTTTCGAAAAATAACGTGCTGGTAATGGCGGTTATTCCTGGTTTATTTTCATTATAAAACAAAGGTAAATCATAACCACGTTGCACCTTCCATTGGGTAATTTCTACTTGTTTAACGTGCTTATTTCCTAACTGCATCCTTGCCATGTCATCTGGTGAATTCACCATAAAAAACAATGCGAAGGTCAAAATATTGATGCCCAATAAAATAGGAATAGCATAAACAAGGCGGCGAAACAGGTAGCGCATCATTGTGATACCCGCAAGGCAGGCTCACGTTGCTTTTGATGATAGGCCCATAGAAAAGGCAATAACAACAAGCCCATCAGGGCCATAAAAACGAGTATTGGCCATAACACCGGTTGATTCCATGCGCTTCGTAAGCTATTCCTAAGAGGCACATCAATTGCTGCATATTTCAATGTATTCACCAAGATTGAACTTGATTTGACAGGCGAAATCCATTGCTGGCTTAATACCAAGCTCTCATTATGAATACCCCATACCCAGGGCGCATCATGACGTAATATCTCAACCATTTGATCAATCAATTGAAGGCGCTCTGCATCATTGGGTCTATTTTTCATTAAATTAAACAAACGATCATAAGTGCTGTTTTGATAATTGGCTGCATTTTCTCCCCCATAAGCGACCTTGCCATTTGGCCCATATAATAGAAATAAAAAATTCTCCGGATCAGGATAATCCCCTATCCAACTCCAACCAAAAATTTGGGCATTGCCATTTCGAATTTTTTCCTGAAAACGATTATATTGCGTCGCTCGAATATCCAATGCAATACCAATATGGGAAAATTGCTTTTGCATCCAATTCAACTGCGACTTATCATCAGGTCCTCCTGTGGCATTCACATCATAATGAAGAATAAGCGAATGGCCTGTCGAAGGATCGATGCCATTAGGATACCCCGCCTTAACCATTAAGGCTTTTGCCTCGGCCAACGTGCGTCGTTTAGGATTTTTTTCATCGCTTGTAAAAACATACGGATTAATCCCCAGAACCCCCTCATGATGCCCAAAAATCCCAGGTGGAATGGGCCCTTGCGCAGGTTTTCCACGACCATTAAAAAATATAGCAATGTCTTCATCAAAATTAATCGCAATAGAAATCGCTTGTCGCAGATATCTAGCCTGCTCACCATTGCCCCCAACGATGGGATCCCTCATATTAAACCCCAAATAATAAATAGAGGGCTCCATGATTTGACGAAGGCGTATTCCTTTAGCACGCATATCCGGCGTTAACGTGGCAGCGCCTACAGAGGTGATTTGGATAGCTTTATCAAAACTATCTGCACTAACGCCCGAGGCATCATAATACCCTTGCAAAAATTTAGTCCATCGAGGAATTGATTCTTTTTCTAGGGTATACACCGCTTTATCAATCAAGGGGAGCCGCTCCCCCTCATGTTTTAAATAGCCCAAAGCTCTGTCTTCCTGACTGCCTGTTAAGGGAAAATAACTCTCACGAAAATTTGGATTTTTTTTCAATACCATGCGGCTATTGGGGTTATTTTCAACCAACATAAAGGGGCCTGTTCCAACAGGATACCAGCCTAATCTTAAATTTTTATCATCCATATGGGGTTGCCCATAAAATCGATCTACCTCCCAAGGAATGGGTGAGAAAAAAGGCATTTCCAACCAAAATAAAAACTGCTGATACAATCCTTTGACCGTAATTTGGAAAGTATAATCATCAATTTTATGTAAGCCCTCCAAAGGATATTGACGCAAATCAATAAATCCCAGGCTAACAGGTAACGTTGAACCAAACTCATTAAACCCTACAATATGCTCACTCATCAATCCGTAAATAGGCGAATTAACTTTAGGGTTAGCCAAGCGCTTAATTTGATAGATATAATCATCAACTGTCAATTCACGCGTATCTGTTTCAGCAAAATCTGCCAATTGATTAACCCCCTTGTCATCCAGGTAGTGAGGGGCCAATGGGTAGTACCGGTACCCTCCTTTCTCATCTTTCGAAAAAGCTGGATGCGGTTGATAGAAAATGCCAGGCTTAATATGGATAGTATAAATACTATGGTGAACCGCCACCTCATCATCATGAGACGCCAGTTCATGCCCAGTTTTATCATAATAATGTATTTCAGGCATCGTTGTGGCAGTTAGAGGCACCAATTGAAAAGGACCTGAAAAATAATCATATTGCAAAACAGGCTCATAAATTTGAGCAATGAATTGATACTCATTGATTGAATAGGATTTGGCTGGATCCAGCGTTTTAGGTTGCTCATTAAAGGAAGTGTAATAAATTTTTTCTAAAGATTCGCGGACCGGATAGGGATTATTAAAAAGCCATCCCCCCGCAATTAATGAACCATGAAACACCAAAAGAACCATTGCAAGAATGACTCTGTATCGCATTGGGACTGTCAAAATATAACATCCTGTTATGTAATATCTCAATAAACTTAACAATCTTATTGAGATATTATCCTATATGACCTATCCCATGATCCTAGAAAAAGCACTTGAAGTCTACTATGACGCAGGGCTAAATCATGTGTGAGCAAAATAAAACCATATTCTTTAAGTCCAGGATTTTTTGATTGTTTTATAAACATGCTAGCCACATCCATGTCGCTCTTGAAAGGCATCCATGCCTTTCAAAGGTTTATAAAATAATCAAAAAATCCTGGACTTAAAGAATATGGTTTTATTTTGCTCACACATGATTTAGCCCTGTACTATGACGGTATTGAGAGCTCTAAAGAGGAAGAGGACGACTTGACGCGTTTAAAAGAAGAAGGCGTGATCGCAATGTTTGATTCCCTATCATCAGATGACCGTTTAACCCTAAAAAAAGACCAATCGGCAGGCATTCTGGGTGCGGGTGCAGCAATTTTCTCAGGGCGACGTGACAAATAGAACGATACCGGCTCATTGCTCATCATTTCTCTTCGTTCTTCTCCCATTTGTTGAGATAATTTCATATCCCTGGGTTTTTTCCAAACCGTACTAAATTCTTCACAAAGCTCTGATAAAAGAGAGGGATCTTCATCCTCATCACAGGCTAAGGCAAACGATTCCTCTAATCTGTCCTCTGGGATACTGCCTAAGTTTGGGGCCACACTAGGTATCGTATGCAATGAAAAGCGATCGCCCTGCCTTATTCGAGAAGAAAGTTTCACTGGCATTTTTGTGTAAGCATCATCTGAATCTGCAGCCACAGCACTAAAAAACCCACAAGGTTCTGATATAAACGATGGTACTACATCAGGAGTCTTCGATGAAGGCCTGCTAAACTGCTCAGCAATATCACTTTCGTCCATGAAAAACTCAAAGCTTACAGAGGAAAAACCAGTTGTACTCGAAGCACTGCGGTCGCTAAAGTAATCGGAATCGTCCTTGCTCTCATCTGCAGCAGGGATTAAGGCATCACTACAATCCATCAGTGTGACGTCATCCAGTGAGTCGGGTTTTTTTTTAAGGGCTATGTGATTGCGTTTCATGGCAGTTTAATCAAATAAATTACAAATAAGCAGATCGATATAATATAACAATTAATAAATTCTTACTAGGGCCTCATCAACATCAACGAGGCACTAGGTAGATTAGGACAGTAAAAAAAAAGTTAATTAACCACGGAGTTGCTTATGGGCAGCCCGAAATTGCTCTAGATGCATCATGACATGTTGACGAGTAGCCTCTAAGTGTTTGGTTAACAAAGGATTGGTTGAATGGGTCATCAGAGTATGATCAATCAATCGAAGGGCTTCTTCATGATCGCGAATCATTGCATTGACATAATGTTTATCAAAGGCAGATCCATTTAATCCTTTTAAAATCTCCCGTTCTTTTGCCCCTTCATTTTGTAAATGGCTTGAAACATTATTAACCTCTTGATGGGCATGGATTTTTTTGCTGAGCCTTAAGGTTTGCTCTAAATTTTTAGTATGTGCGTGAACCATCTCTTTCGCCAAGTGTCTCACTTCATGGTTTGTTGTTCTACTTTCAGCAAGTCTAGAGGCTGCAATTTCATTTTTATTTAAAACAATTAAGTCACTAATAATATCTGAGTTAGAATGTTTAGCACTTACTACCATTGGCCCATGGGCGTTGAAGGGGTTATTAAACGTAGTATTGCAACCAGCCAACAATGAGGAAGAACAAATAATTAAGGTTAATATTGCTTTTTGTTTCATTGTTAATATCCTTATTAAGTTATCAGAAATTTAAGTGTAATTGATTTTTATCATTTTACCAACTTTTGATTCAGGGCTAAATCGTAACTCCCCAGGTTGTAGATAAGTTTGTTTTTTATTCTATCAAAATGCATATACGTCATCCTGAACGCAGTGAAGGATCTCCTGAGTATGGCTCGGATAGGGTCAATTTGAGATCCTTCGCTACGCTCAGGATGACGTACCTGGGGAATTACGCTAAATCATGTGTGAGCAAAATAAAACGAGATGAGCTTGCCCTACATTAAATTGAGAATGGTTGAGACATTTTTCAAAAAACCTATTGTATCTCTATAAATTTAGTTATGATGTTATCACTGATTATTTGATGGTTATTGAATGCGAATTACGCTTTATGTTTTGATGCTGTTCTGCTCGTCTTTACTCCATGCAACAGATATCAATATCAAGGTCATCCCCCTAGATGGGAAACCCGCCTATCTTCTTCAGGTGGGCTCCTTTACGTTAAAAAATAAGGCCGAGCAATTACAAAAAACCTTGGCTGAATCCATACAACAACCCCTGAAAATTGATAGGCTGAGTGACACAGGACGCTATCTCGTGCAAATTGGCCCCATGAGTGATTATTCAGCAGCACGGGACTTACAAAAAAAATTAAGTGCCTCATCCACAGAACCGACGCAATTGACTGATAAACCCACAGAAAGCAGCGTGCCAATGCTCGTCCCACAAAAAACATGGAATTTAAGAAATGCGAATATTCGGGCGGTTATTGCAGAGGTGTCACGCGTTACCGGCAAGAATTTTTTAATTGATCCTCGCGTCGAAGGCCAAGTTTAAATTGTTTCAAGTACCCCATTAAGCGATAAAGAACTTTATCAAGTATTTCTGTCGATGTTGCAGGTCTCAGGTTTTGCAGCCATTCCTAATGGCAATGTCATTAAAATCATTCCAAATATCGATGCAAAAACCCAATCACCTGATTTGCTCAATCTACTCAAGCACCCCCCGCGCGGTGATGACATGATGGTGCAAGTCATTCCTGTGCATTATGTTCCCTCTGAACAATTGGTTCCTGTCTTGCGTCCATTAATGCCCCAATGGAGCAGCATTTCTGCCTACCCCCCTTCTAACATGCTGATTTTGTCAGGGCGTGCCAACAACATCAAACAGTTGGCTACTATTATTAAACAAGTCGATAGCTCGTCAGCCAATGGCATCGACATGGTGTCCTTAAAGTATGCGCTGGCAATGGATGTGGCTAACACTTTAAAAGATCTCGTAAAAAACCAGGGGGGCATGGGCGCACATACTCAAACCACACTGGCAGCCGATGATCGCAGTAATGCTATTTTACTCAGTGGTAATAAAACCGAACGCATCAAACTACGGCTACTGATTTCCCAACTTGACCGCCGAAATCCCAATGGCAACAATAGCAATACCCAGGTTATCTACTTAAGCTATTTACGCGCTGAAGATGTGGTCCCTATCCTTGCGGGGATTGCTCAGGCTAGTTTTAGCGGAAATGTCGGCACAACCATCGGGACCATCACAAGGCCGGTGTTAGATAGCACAAACCCCAATTCAAGCTTAGTCAACTCTTCAGCTGGCAATAGTACGCCACTCCCACCCCAAGCCCCTGCTGCAGGCGCCAATCCAGCGGCTACCCCCAATACCAACACCGCCAGCACCCAAAATGAAGGCTCCACCAAGCCCACAGTGCAAATTATTGCAGAACCCAACACCAACTCCATCATTATTAATGCACCAGCCACTTTAATTCGCACGCTTAAAACCATCATTAGCCAATTGGATATTCAACCCGCCCAATTGCTCATTGAAGCAACGGTCGCTGAGCTGAATGAAACAGATTTCAACAGTTTAGGGATTGAATGGGGGAGCATTGATCAAAAAACACTAACCCCTGACTCCTTCAGGCCTGGATTTGCAATTATTAATTCTAAAGTGTCAATTAATCAATTTCAGGCCCAGATTTATGCCCTAGCACGCCAACACAAGGCCAATATTCTTTCTACGCCATCGGTCGTTGTGCTAGACAATCGTCAAGCTAAAATTCTAATTGGTAAACAGGTCTCTATTGCCTCCTCAAGCTACCCCAATAATGCCCAAGGAACAACAACAGCCAGTCCTTTCACCACGTTTGACCGGGTCAATGTGGCTTTGCATTTATATGTTAGACCACAAATTACCCGTGGCAAAGGCATTCAAATGCAAATTGATCAAGGGAATGATACGCTTGAAACACTCAATCCCATTACACCAGGCACTACCCCCACCTTCAACATTAGCTCGATTGTCACCTCAGTTCACGTTGAAAGTGGTGATATTGTTGTACTGGGTGGTTTATCACAAGACCGATTAGGCAATGACAACAATGGACTCCCTATTTTAGGTGATATTCCAGGCATTGGACGCTTATTTCAGCACAAGATTACCGAACGGGAAAAGAAAGTGCTCATGGTCTTTATCCGCCCACGTATTTTAAGATCTGAACGCGATAGTTTCCAAGTAACCGGTGCAAAATACAACGACTTACGTGAAGATCAATTAGAAATAATGCGTGTACAACAATATAATATCCATAATAAAGACTCTCTATTAAAACCCTTACATGCCGCAGTCTTACCCAAGCCTTTTTGCAGAACGCTTCCCCCGCGACCAGCCTTAGTGATGAAATAAGGTATGGATAAAAAAAGCCGCCCCCATCAGATCCCTTATCTTTTTGCTAAAAAACAAGGGGTTGTTGCGGTTTCAATAGACAATAGCGATGAAATCCGTCTTTATCACCTACCCAATACCCCATTCAAGGTATTGGCCGAAGTCAAGCGTCTACTCATGCGCGAACTGCGCCTCCAAGAGGTGAACCCCACAGAATTCCAACAACAATTGGCCTCAGCCTATCAATCTCAATCCTCAATCCTCGATGCCGCTGAAGGGATGGATGCAGACATGGATTTAGCGCTGTTAGCAGGCCAACTCCCCAGTAGTGAGGATTTATTAGACAACCAAGATGATGCCCCCATTATTCGCCTACTCAATGCCCTATTTACCCAGGCCATTCAACAAAAAGCATCTGACATTCACATTGAAACCTATGAGAACCGTGTTTTAGTTCGTAACCGCGTTGATGGCGTATTACAAGAAATTCTTGAAATACAACGCGCCATTGCACCGCTCGTTATTTCCCGCGTCAAAGTCATGGCAAAGCTTGATATCGCTGAAAAACGTATTCCCCAAGATGGGCGCATTGCCCTTCGGGTGGGAGGCCATAATATCGATGTACGGGTATCCACGCTGCCTTCTAATCATGGTGAGCGGATTGTTCTAAGAATTTTAGACCAACAAACAGCACAGCTTGACTTAGGCCTCCTCGGCATGCCAGAAAAAACACTCAAAATCATTACAAAAATGATTGCAGAGCCCCACGGCATCCTATTGGTCACAGGCCCTACAGGGTCTGGTAAAACAACATCCCTTTATGCCATGCTCACTGAGCTCAACCAAGTTAGTCGTAATATTTTAACCATTGAGGATCCCATTGAATATGATTTACCCGGCATAGGCCAAACCCAAGTCAACACCAAAGTACAAATGACTTTTGCAAAAGGTTTACGGGCCATCCTTCGACAAGATCCGGATGTGGTCATGATTGGTGAAATTAGAGATTTAGAAACCGCTGAAATTGCTGTGCAAGCCAGTCTTACTGGTCATTTGGTGTTATCAACCTTACACACCAATAGCGCACTAGGGGCAATTACCCGTTTGCATGATATGGGTGTTGAGTCATTTTTACTCTCATCAAGCATCGTCGGCTTAATTGCACAACGTCTTGTTAGAAAATTATGCGCACATTGCAAAATAATACATCAACTTCGCGAAGATGAACGAGAACTCATGGGCTTGACTAAAAAAACTGATACATCAAACATATGTGAACCCCATGGTTGTGAACATTGTAACCATACAGGCTATCGGGGGCGCACTGGCATTTATGAACTCATTCCCATGGATGAAACATTGCGAGGAATGATTCACCGCAATGAGGACCTACAAAGCATGGAAAACTACCTTCGTCCGAAGATAGCGACCATAAGAGAGGATGGTTTCAAACGTGTGCTAATAGGCGACACCTCGCTTGCTGAAATATTACGCGTAACAACTCAATAAATGGATTTATGACAATAAGGCGGCTACACAATGTTTTCAGTCTCTATTATCGTGCCTAAAACAGTTTCATTGTGAATAATATTTAATATTTTTTTCCCAATCTGTTCACGGATCTCAGGCTTTATGTTGCCAGAAATAACAAGATAGGGTTTGTTTTGGCTTTCATCACGAAGAAAACAAACTTCCAATACTTGATTTATCTTAGATAAATCGTATTGATGCAATTCGGGTGATATTGTTTCCAATCCAAATAAATTTGATTTTTTTTGATCAACAGCATTCGGCAAAAAATTGGTTAACACGTTAATATAAATTAAAAAACCATCGTTTTTCCAAAATGAAATTAATCTTAAATACAAACTAAAAAATTTATAATGAAGTGAACGAAATATTTTTGTATAGACATAAAGACATCCATCTAAAACATATTGAGTTACCGCATTAAGACGCCAATCAAGATCATTAACACAAGCTAATTTTGCAAGCCCCGGACATCGCTGATAAGCCATGGTATCAATAATGGATTGATGAATTTGTTTAGATATCGTCTCAAGATCTTGATGTTCATTAATCTCAACTTTAAGCGCATCCAATCTAAGAAAACACCCAATTTTGTCATCATAAATCGGTTTGTCTCGCGTTGTTTTAATCAAACTAATAAATATTTTCCGGGTCTTGTTCAGATAAGCAGCGGAATAAGACCCTAAAGCCAAGGTCAACGTTGCACATAACCCATCCATCAAACTAAGCCGTTTTTCAGCACAATACTGTTGCAGCTGAACAATCCCATGCTCTGGAATTTCCAAATAAGTTGAATAATGATAACCCGCTGCATCCATATCCTTGATAACATTTTCCGGTGAAAAATAGAAAAAACCAGTATCTTTTAGATAGGTCTTCCAAAATGCAATGTCCTTATCTAAATGGGTTTTCGCATCATATCGTTCGCCTGCAAGATATCGTTTAAAGGTGGCTTGTGAATAAAAGTCAACCGTATTCACCTGACTTTGATGTAGAGAATAAAAATTAGATAAATTATCAAATAACACATCAATGGATATAAAATCTGAAATAATATGGGGCATCGAAATTTGTAATTCAGTTAAATTATCATCTAAATAAAACAATTTTGCGATCAAATAAGGCTCAAAGCTGCGCCATGGACTATAAGCAATTAAACTATTATAGGAGTTCCTCAACGCTAACTGACAATCATCCTCAGATAATCCATCTAATCTTCTTTCTTCAACCGCAATCTTAGCTGTCTTATGTAGGTATTGCGTTGGTGAAAATTTATGCGTACGATACATTAATATTTCATATTTTCTCAAAATAGACTCAAATGCTTTATTTAAGATGTCACTATCCAAAGCACCTTTCATCCGACGTCGTCCAACCACATTAATTTTCTTTAATTTGGGTTCAATTAAATGCCCCATCCAAAACATCAACTGAAAATCATTTAAAGGCAATACGCTTGAATGATGTTTTGATGATAATTTACCCCTTTCTTTTTTTTCTAAATGCCTCGAGGCTTTAATCACTCGACTCAAGGTTCTAATCGTAGGCGCATGATAAAAATCATCCAAAGAAATAGACTTGCCCAATGTTTTTTCTATCTCCGAAACAATTCTAGCCGCCATTAAGGAATGCCCACCCAGTTCAAAGAAATCATCCTCTACACCAATGGGCTTCACTCCCAAGGCAAAAGACCATAGGGTTGCGACTTTTTTCTCAATCCTTGTGTGCGGCGCCACATAATGTTGCTTGGATGAAAATTTAGGAATCGGAAGGGCTGCTCTATCCAATTTGTCATTGAGGGTTCGTGGAAAACTATCGACCCAAACAAAAGCACTTGGAATCATATAATGCGGTAAGCGATCATTTAAATAGTGGCGAAACTCATGGGTTTCTGGAATAACTTTAGAATCCTTTGGAATAAAATAGGTGACCAATTGTTTCTCATGCGACTCTTTTTCTCGCACCAACACAATGACCTCTTTTATAGCGGGGTGTTTCATCAAACAACACTCTATTTCCTCAAGTTCTATTCTAAACCCATGAATTTTCACCTGTTGATCTATTCGTCCAAAATATTCAATCACCCCGTCTGGTGACTGACGGCATAAATCACCCGTTTGGTATAAGCGCACTGGGTTGTGGTTATCAATGGATAAATTTACAAATTTCTGTGATGTTAGCTCGGGCTGATTTAAATAGCCCCGTGCAAGGCATACTCCCCCAATGTACAACTCCCCAGTTTCTCCTGGTGCAACAGGTGCTTTGTTGCCATTAAGAATATAACATTCTACCATCTCATCAGGGATGCCAATCGGCACTGTCATGCCAAACTGATGAAGATTTTGATGATTAACTTCACAAACAGAAATGCCCACTGTTGATTCAGTAGGACCATACTCATTGTACAAGACATGACTTGGATAAATAGTAAGCCATGATTGACACTCGGCTGTATTTAAATTTTCACCCCCCAAAATAAGGGTGTGTAAATCAGGAAGCGAAGGCGCACTATTTTTTACACCATTAATGAGCACTTTTAAATAAGAAGGCGTCAATTTAATGATATTAATTTGATTGGACTCGATAAAATCAAGATAACGTCTTGTATTTTTCTTGGTCTTATCATCACAAATTACAAGGCTTAAACCTAACATTAAGGGCACAATGGAGGTTGTAACGGCCATATCAAAAATATAGGCGGATGAAAAATCAACCCGTTGTTCTGGAACAACGCTTACATAGTGAGAAAACCATCGGCAATAATTAACCACGCTTCGATGTTCTATCAATACCCCTTTGGGAACCCCTGTAGACCCTGAGGTGTAAATAACGTAAGCCAGATTGTCATCCATTGCACTGGCCTCTGGATTGTGCACAGGATAATCAAGAAGGCACTGTTGCATTTCATCGATACAAATAGAAGGCCCCTCATACCCATGAAATTTTTCTATATACTTTGAGGTGGTGATCAACAGCGGCTGCTTATTATCATTCAATATAAATGATAATCGATCGGCTGGATGGGAAGGATCTAGGGGCACATAAGCACCACCTGCCTTTAAAATGCCTAAAATAACCACGATTAAATCAATGGATCGGTCCATGGCTATCGCAATGAGTGAATCGGGTTTAATCCCTTCTGTTTGCAAATAATGTGCTAATCGATTCGATTGTTTATTTAATTGTGCATATGAAAGAGATTGATCTTTAAAGATTGCCGCAATCCGTTGAGGCCCCTGCTTAACCTGAGCTTCAAATAACGAATGAATCGTGTCCATGTTGAATCCTTATCAATCATTCGACCTTGGTCATCGTTTCAGCGGTGAAATTAGAGCCGCCACCGATATACTATGCTGCAGCAATTCTCAATATGGGGTTTACAACGCTTCAAAAATTGCCGCCGCCCCCATGCCTGTACCGATACACATGGTAACCATCCCATAACGCCCTTTTGTACGGCGAAGCCCATGCAACAAAGTGGCTGTTCTGATGGTTCCTGTGGCCCCTAAGGGGTGTCCTAAGGCAATCGCACCCCCCAATGGATTAACTATAGCACGAGGAAGATGAAGTTCTTTAATAACTGCCAACGTTTGTGCTGCAAAGGCCTCATTTAATTCTATCCAGTCCATTTGATCGAGCGTCAATCCGGCTCTTTTTAAAGCCAGAGGGATTGCATGTATCGGCCCAATTCCCATAATTTCTGGTGGAACCCCTACCACAGCATAGCTTAGTAATCGCCCCATGGGTTGAAGATGATACTGCTTTAAAGCGCTCTCACTGGCCAGAAGAGCAATGCCAGCACCATCACTGGTTTGGGAGCTATTACCCGCGGTAACTGTCCCCTTAAGTGAAAAAATAGGTTTTAGGCGCGCGATGGCCTCATAAGAGGTGTCCTTACGAGGTCCTTCATCTTCACTGATCAATCGCTCTTCATTCAAAACGACAGATGAGCTCAACTCAACTTTTCTAATTGTAATGGGCATTGGGCTAATTTCATGCGAAAAATCGCCTCGATGTTGTGCCGCTGTTGCCCGTTGATGACTTTCTGCTGCAAATTCATCTTGTTCTTCCCGTGATATCTTCCAACGTTCAGCGACTTTTTCAGCTGTAATTCCCATGCCATAAGCAATTGCAATGTGCTCATTTGTAAAAATAGAAGGATTTGCTGTGTAGTGATTGCCGCCCAAGGGGACCTTAGACATGCTTTCTACCCCACCCGCCAATGCAAGTGACATCTCACCCGCACGAATTGAGGCCGCAGCCGTAGCAATGCTTTGCACACCAGAGGCGCAAAAACGATTCAGGGTCATTGCAGGAACTGAAGATGGAAAATCTGCCAATAAGGCCGCAATGCGCGCAACATTCATGCCTTGCTCAGCCTCAGGCATGGCACAACCAATCACCACATCCCCTATTTGTTCCCAATCCACTGATCTGTTTCTCAACCTTAAACTGTTTAATGTATGGGCTAATAAATCATCCGGTAAGGTGTGCCTAAATACGCCTCTAGGCGCTTTCCCAACAGGAGTCCGCAACACATCGACCACATAGACATTTGTCATTCTTTTCTCACAAAAATTAATTGCGCAATGGTTTGCCAGTTTCTAGCAAATACCCTATTCGAGCTTCTGTTAAAGGGGTCGCTGCCAGGGTCATAAAGGCTTGTTTTTCTAATTGTAACATCCAATGTTCATCAACAAGCTCACCCTGATTCACATCCCCCCCGCATAAGACAAAAGCCAATTGATTGCCGATTAAATAATCATGCTGTGAAATAAATCCACCTTCCAACCAATTGACCAATCCGACCTGTAGGATTGCATGCCCTTCTCGGCCCGCCACTGGAAATCGGCCCTTCAGAGGGGGGGCATAATGGGTAGCCTGCAGGGCCTTGATGGTCCCTAGTGCTGCATAAAGTACTTCTTCACCATGCATTACCCAAGTATCAGTTGCCTGTAAATAACCATGCGCGAAGGCATCTGGGGCCGAGCCCGCCACAAAACCCGTGGCGATTTGCTCAAAATAAGGGCGAATCAAGGGCGTTGGATCCACACCCACAGTTGCTTTAGAAGCTCGCAAGGCCATTTCTTTACAGCCCCCTCCCGCCGGAATAAGCCCAACCCCCACCTCGACCAAGCCAGGATATGATTCAAAAGCACAAACAATCCGACTGCAATGCATGGTAAGCTCACAACCACCACCCAAGGCTCGCCCACGCAAGGCGGCGATAGTGGGGATGCAGGCGTATTTCAAGCGCATCAAGAGGTCCTGAAAGTCAGTAACCATCGCCTCTAAAGCCACCATTTTTTTGGCTTGAATGAGGGCACCAACCTTACGTAAATCAGCCCCAGAACTAAAATTGCTGGCATCGTCTTGATAAACGATTAATCCTTGACATTGTTGTTCTGCGATCTTTAGGGCTTGATTAAAACCCTCAATTACTGCTTGTCCAATCGTATTCGCTTTGCTTTTAAAACGCAGTAGAGCCACATCATCTTTGAAAGCACTTAAACAAATCCCTTCATTTTCAAAGAGGGTTGTGCCTTTAAAATGCGTTTCAGTCAGCAGGCCTTCTGGAAAAAATTGTCGTTGATAAATAGCCAATGGTCTCTGACCCTCGAAGGCCCCACTCCGCGGTGAAAATGCCCCCTCTGCATAAAAGGCCTCTGTATTTTTCAACCAATCTGGAAGCTTCGCCTGAGTCATTGCCACACCCTTCTCGATGGCATGCTCAATGGCGTATATCATCTCGGTCAATCCTGCCGCTTGCCATGCTTCAAATGGGCCTTGATGCCAGCCAAACCCCCAGCGTATAGCGAGATCCACATCACGAACAGTATTGGCAATATCAGCCAGATGAAAAGCACAGTAATGGTACAAGTCTAGTGTACAGGCAACGATGAATCGAGCTTGTGGATTTTCAGAGGCCAATAAGCGTTTCATTCGTAATCGGGGTTCAATCTCTTTCAGGATGCTTTTTATTTCATCATCAACCTCGGTTTTAGCCTCACGATAAGCCCCAAGACCCACATCATAGACCTCAATCAGTCGACCATTTTTCCGGTATATCCCTTGGCCTGTTTTTTGTCCTAGATGCCCTTGCTCAATAAGCCCTAGTAACCAATCCGGTAACTTGAATGATGGATGCCACGGATCCGCTTTGAGTTGTTCTTGCATCGTTGCCACCACGTGTTGCATGGTATCAAGACCCACCACATCCATCGTTCGAAACGTTGCCGATTTTGGGCGCCCCAATAAGACACCCGTTAAGGCATCGACCTCATCTAAACCTAAATTCATCAAGGCGGTGTGATGCAATGTTGCCAATAATGAAAATACACCGATTCGGTTCGCAATAAAATTAGGTGTATCCTTCGCCCGCACAACCCCTTTGCCTAAACGAGCCGTTAAAAATGTTTCTAGGCTATCCACAAGCTCGGGCGATGTGTGCTGTGAGGGAATTAGCTCAGCCAAATGCATATAGCGTGGGGGATTAAAAAAATGAACGCCACAAAAAAGCGCACGATGGGCCTGAGGAAGTACACTGGCCAATTGATTAATACTTAAACCGGATGTATTACTCACCAAAATAGAACGGTCGTTCAAACAAGGTGAAATCCGCTCATATAACGCAGCCTTCCAATCAAGGCGCTCCGCAATCGCCTCAATGATCAAATCACAACTCGAAAGACACAATAAATCATCATCATAATTGCATGGGATTAATAAACTGGCCACTGAAGGCGTTGCTAAAGGCGCGGGTTTCAGCTGAGTTAACTTCAGGATGGCTTTATTAACAATCGCATTAGGATCCCCTTCTTTTGACTTCAAATCAAACAATAAGGTTTCAATCCCTGCGTTCACACAATGAGCCGCTATTTGAGCACCCATCACACCGGCACCTAACACAGCAACTTTTTTAACAAAAAAAGATTCTTTCATCCCTTAGTCCTCATAAAGTGTATCCCCTGGGCCAAGGGTAGTTCATCCCCCCAATTAATGGTATTGGTTTGACGACGCATATAGGCCTTCCAAGCATCTGATCCGGATTCCCGTCCACCGCCTGTTTCTTTTTCACCACCGAATGCCCCACCAATTTCAGCGCCTGATGTCCCTATGTTAATGTTGGCAATCCCACAATCACTGCCATTCACACTCAAATATTGCTCAGAATGCTTTAAATTGGTCGTAAACAAGGCGGAGGAAAGTCCTTGAGGAACCCCATTTTGTAAGCCAATGGCCTCAACCAAGGTGCGATAAGGTATGACATACAGAATGGGCGCAAAAGTTTCTTCTTGCACAATATCACAATCATTGCCTAGCCCACTCACCAAGGTAGGGCTAACAAAACTACCCCGCCCATTAATCACTTTGCCCCCTATCAAAATTTTGCCACCAGCTTGCTTAATACGCACAATGGCCTGTTTAAAAAGTACTACCGCCTTCGAGTCAATTAAAGGGCCCATTAAATTGTTAGAATCCAATGGATCGCCAATGGTGATTTGTTCATAAGCCTGCTGCAATTGCGTTAAAACCTCTTGATAAATGGCCTCATGAACAAATAAACGCCGCGTGGAGGTGCAACGCTGCCCGGCTGTTCCTACCGCTCCAAATACAATGGCAGGAATTGCCAAACGTAAATCTGCGGTCTCATCTAAAATAATCGCATTATTCCCACCGAGCTCTAATATTGTTCGACCCAGACGGGCGGCTACCTTCATGGCCACCTGCTTACCAACCGCCGTTGATCCGGTGAATGAAATCAAAGGGATCCGTGGATCACCAACAAGGGCTTCAGCCACCTCATGGGTGCTAGGGATTACCAAGGCAAAAATATTAGGACAATGATTCCGTTTCAAAACTGCCTGACAGATCTGATGAACCGCAATAGCGCATAAGGGTGTTTTTGCTGAAGGTTTCCAAATTGTCACATTGCCACAGATAGCGGCAATAAAAGCATTCCAAGCCCATACAGCAACAGGGAAATTAAACGCGGAAATAACCCCCACAATACCATAAGGGTGCCATTGCTCATACATGCGGTGTTGAGGACGTTCAGAGTGCATGGTCTTGCCATATAACATGCGTGACTGACCGACTGCAAAATCTGCAATATCGATCATTTCTTGCACTTCCCCATCCCCTTCTTGCTTTGATTTTCCCATTTCGAGCGACACCAGACTGCCTAAATCAT
>CANJHO010000031.1 GCA_947474165.1 Legionellaceae bacterium | reverse complement strand
TTAGATTGCGTTTAGATTTAGGTTTTGTAAGCTCTAAAAAAGCGCAGGACTAGCACCGCTAATCTGAGCATTTTTTAGAGTTTACAAAACCTAAAGATGAATGCAAGATAAGATGCTACCTGTCAAAACTAAATGGAAACGGTACTAGGGGCTGCTGATGATTACAATCGCTTCACATGGACCTTCCGTCCCTTTAACTTACCTTTTTGAAAATATTGGTAAGCTTTATCGGCCTGGCTATGGTGGATTGCAACATAAGCGTGGCTGGCAACAACGGTAATTTTTCCAATCATATCCCCTGCAAGGCCTGCATCCTTTGTGAGGGCTCCCAAAATATCACCCGGTCGGATTTTATCTTTTCGTCCAGCACTTAATGCGAGTGTCACCATGCGTGGGGCTAACATCGAAGGCGCGCTTTGATCAAGTGCTTTGATGTCGCCCCAGGTTAGGGGTTGTTTTAAACCCGCCTCGATGGCACAAAGACGTTCAGCATCTGCAGGCGTTGTTAAGCTTAAAGCCAAGCCCTTGCTTCCGGCACGCCCGGTTCGACCTATCCGATGAATATGAATATCACCATCAAAAGCCAATTCAAAATTAATCACTGCAGGCAGTTCTTTAATATCCAACCCCCGCGCTGCCACATCGGTAGCCACTAAAATTGAGCAACTTTGATGAGCAAAACGGATCATGGCGACATCCCGCTCCACTTGGTCCATATCGCCATTTAAAGCAATGGCGCTAAATCCTTCTTGCGTAAGCAATTTAGACAACTGCGTGGTTTGATCTTTTGTATTACAAAAAATCAGGGTTGATAGGGGTTGATAATGGCGTAATAGCGCCTTTAATAATGGAAATTTATCAGACTGGCTGCTCACCTCATAAAACTGCTGCAAAATATCCACATCCGTGTTTTTTTCCTCAACAACGATTCGTTGTGGATTCAACATGAATTGGGTTGCCAACTGTTTAATTTCAGGCGGATAAGTAGCAGAAAATAACAATGTCTGGCGTTTTTTTGGGATTGCGCCAATTACCTTTTTAATGGCCTCAAAAAAACCCATATCCAACATTCTATCGGCTTCATCTAAAATCAAGGTTTGTAACTGACCCAACAACAACGAGCCTTTATCCAAATGTTTTTGCACACGACCAGGTGTTCCTACAATGACATGGGCCCCATGCTTTAATGAATCCAACTGCGGCTTTAAGGGCATACCGCCTGATAAATTAAGCACCTTCACATTGGGCATTAAGCGTGCAAGTTTACGAATCGCATCCATCACTTGCGCTGCCAATTCACGGGTAGGACACAATACCAATGCCTGCACAACGAACTGATCGCTATTTAAATGATTCAATAAGGTCAAACCAAAAGCGGCCGTTTTCCCACTACCTGTTTTGGCTTGTGCAATCACATCGCGCCCCCCCAGCATCATTGGCAAGCTTTCAGCCTGAATGGGCGTCATGTGCACATAATCTAAAGAAGAAAGATTATTCATTAGAACATCTCGCAACTTTAATGCGGAAAAAAACAATGGATCCTCCGTGAGGGGATTCTCCTGGGATGGAATAAGATTCATATCAACAAGGTCGCTCAAAGTGGGAGATGGGCGTAGCCTAACACGTATTAGCTCGATTTTAAACCAATCTCTGGTACTTCTAACGTTATTCCCCCTCTGGGGACACTGGGATCAAAAAAAATCAACCGCGACTTAAAATCATCACGGTTGATTAGAAAAACATCCATTAATTAAAGGTGAAAATGGTGTACATGAAGCAACAACAACCCTCCGACCACCACCAATACCCCACCCATCACTTTCATTCGCATGGGTGCATTTAAAAATGAATGTCCGATTCTATGTGCGGCGTCTGAGAAAAATAGTCGGAATAAAGCTCCCGCTACCACCAGCCAACCGAACACCGTCACTATCACAGGCCATCCCATCATCCAAACGTTATGACTTGATACGATTAACAATCCAAGAATAAGGGTAATAATCGCAAATACAAAATACAACCCCCGTTCCGCTAACATATCCGACATGGCGGCTTTCACAAAGTCATGTCGAACTAACATAAGCAAGCCAAAGATAAGCATATACCAGCCCAATACCGTGGCTAAAAACATTGTGTTCATGATACGTTCTCCTCAAATGTCTTACTGTTTAATTATAGTACAAAAATAAAGAGATCAAATTCAACTTCACCAATAAACGCATTTTTTAATTTCTATCACCCAGGCGTTGGCTCTATTTATATTGACTTAATTGCGTAAATAAATGAACATATCGGCTAAAATTATCCTGAGAAATCACCTTATGACGTATATTTCAACCCTACAACAAATTGTTCCAGAAACCTTCCCGTGGGTTAGTTTATTGCAACTAGAGAAAATACAGCAGATTCTGCGGCAAAAAAGCACTCGATTGGCTCGGTTAAAAAAAGCAGAATCCGAGGCGTTTAGCCTTGAAGACGACAACGAATTGGCTAAACTAAACACCCTTCAAACGGTTTGCACGGAGATACTCGCTAAAGAAAGAGAGCCTAATGATAATATTGTTTTACTTTTCACCCAATGCGACAGTGTCTCTCAAATCATTCGTTTAAAAGAATATATTAATTTTTTAAGCACGGCACTGACCCATGAAGAATCTCCACTGCCACTGCTCATCAACTTACGAATAGAAGATCCACTCCAATTTGCTGGTGTTCTGATTTATTTACTCAACAACGACATCACTGCAGGAGGCATTTTTCATTCAGGGTTATTACACCTATTTTTTGAAGCCAATAGCGACAATATGGAGCAAGTTCTTAAGGCTTATCGCATCCTCACTGATTCAGTTCAAACAGAAGACACCATCTATTTGGAATCAAGAGCGCTGCTCAACCTTGCTTCTGAAGAAGGCGCGTCAACCCACCCCTTTTTCATACACTATGCACTGAATGGCCAATATTATCCTTTACCGTTTCAAGCCCTCAAAGGACATATGCCCCCCTTATCCTTTACTATCTCCACTGAAAATTTAAACCATTTATCCACATTTTTGGGACCCTCTTTTCTTTTGCTGGCATTACAGCAATACTCAACCAACCAAAATACATTGTTACAAGCATTTATATTCCAGGCATTAGAGAATATGTCCATTGAGGCACTGATGACATTTTACCGCGGTATCAATACTCAAATGGCCCAGCAAGAACGGATTCCTCTATTTATTCAATTGGGAACATTTTTAAACGATGCACGGATGGATGAACTTTTTAAACAGAAAGGCTATAAATGGATTGCCTTGATTTCAAGACCAACACTACTTGAGAGTCTGTCACATCATGAGTTACAAAAACTCAGCACAAGCCCTTTGAATGTCCAAGATATTGAATATGTATCACGACTCCTCAACGACCCCAAACTATCACACCATTTAAATCAAATCTATCGTCAAATATATGCCTTATTGTTACGGCATCCCGAGCTGGTCACAGACGATTCACCATACATCAATCTAATAGATACGCATACCGAAACAACATCTTGGTGCCTTCAGGACATCAGCATTTTACGTGATGAACTAATAAGCGGGATACTGCAATTTGGCTTTCCTTTTACAGCCGACAGTTACATGAATATTAACGATATTTATCGTATCAATAAAAGCAAATCTGACCTTTTGATGCAGTTGAACACACAACAATCAGACTATCCCCAAGGAAATTATGAGCTACAAACATTCATTATTCGTGAATTATTTCGCCACAGCCCATCCTTTGATCTATTGAGCTGTCTTGATGGGATCCATCCAGTAGAGAACTATGAGAGCTATACCCCAGAAGACCGGATTTTGGCCAAATGTCGAACATTATATGAATGTTTAACGACAGAGAATAATCCAAGTTTACAAACCGTCATCATCCATCACCTAAAAACCGTCTTTGGAGAGCATGATTGGATGCATGCCACACCAGGGCACACCCCATTAATAGAAAAGGCTCTTTTAAAGGGTAATTGCGCGCTGCTGCAATATTATTTTCCATTGAATATGACTGAAATTGATAGATTAGATCAATTGGAAGCCATTGAAGAACAACTGAATCAACAAAACAAAACCTTATTACAGTTCGTGTGCTCAAATTCCTTGGCATTTACAATCGCGTTATCGCTCTATCCTGAAGCCCATCGCTTAGAGGCATGGCTTAAAACAAATGCCAATGGCGATACACTGCTGCATTATGCCGCCCGCCTGCATCCAGATAACTTGGCCCTAATTTTAGCTTTGCATCCGGTCAACGAGTACCTTCACTTGCTGATGGAAAAAAATGATGAAGGCAATACCGTGTTACATGAGGTTGATGACTTTAATACTTTTCATGTGATTTTAGCAGCGTGCCCTGAACATCAGCGTCTTCTAGCCCTACTGGAAAGAAATCACCAAGATGAAGCAGTGGTTCACAAGGTCATAGAAAAGCCTGATCTATTGCAATCCATCTTCAATGGCCTGTCTCATGACCAACGCATGCAGGTGCTGCAAATCACCAAAGGTTATCAAAAAAAGACACTATTGCATTGCAGTTACCATCAACCTGCATCTTTCAAAATAATTTTGGAAAGTTTACCAGCAGATCAACGGCTTAGGGCCTTAAACTCAGGCAATTACGTCACTCACAATACGCTAAAACATGCGGCCACAAGCGGTAATCGCGCTATTGTGGAGATTATTCTCACGGCTTTAACCACCAATGAATGCATTGAATTAATGATAGCGATATCTGAAAATTTTTCTTTTTATATGGAATCACAAAACACACTGGTACACGACCTCCAAAATCATCCAGATCTTCTAGTGGTCTTTTTAAAAGCCTTACCCAAAGAACGTCGCCAGCAAATATTAAGGGTAAAAAATAAAGAAGGCAAAACACCATTACAAGCGCTCATGCTCTCAGTAAATCAATTGCAAACCATTTTAAACGAATTGCCTGAGGAACATCGGTTTGCAACAATCACCGAAAATGATAAAAAAGGCAAGACACTATTACATTCAATATCACAGTCAACAGATAAATTTCAAACCATTTTGAATACCCTTCCAATAGAACAACAGAGAGCCGCCGTTATGGTAACCAGTCAATGTGGAAATAGTCTACTTCACTCAGCGTGTCATAATTTAGACGTCACAACAATCATTTTGGCCCTATACCCAGAACATTTGCGCCTCAATGCAATCATGTTACAGAATAACGAAGGTGACACGCCACTGCATTTAATCGCATACAACGCCACCCTTGCACTCCTGATGTTAAACCTATACCCAGAACATTTGCGCCTTAATGCTATCCTAGTAAAAAATTACCGGGGTGAGACCGTATTACATACCCTAAACAACCCAGAAGCTAATATAGCAATGTTAGCCACTTTACCCGAAAATCATCGCATTGAGGCATTAAATGCTACAGATAATCAGGGAAACACAATTTTACATATCAAGACATCCCTCTCCAACACAGATAATTTTTTAGCCCTGTTATCAATCTATCCTATTGAGCAGCGTGCTGATGCCCTAAAAAGAAAAAATAACTTCGGTAATAACATCCTCCATGTAGAAAATGTTTTACTTGAGTTTGATCTAAAATCCATTTTGACCACTTTGCCTGAAGCACACCGTTTTGATGTAATTACTGATACAAATCCTGATGGAGATACCATTTTACATTTAACCGCCCTCTACGCCCCAAATGTAGCGCGTAACATAATAGAATCTTTGCCTAAAGAAGAGCGTTTTGCGGCCTTAATAATAAAAAATCTAAAGGGCAATACCTCATTAGATTTATTACGACAACGTCATCATCCAGATATTGTAAGCACGATATTAACCCTCTTGCCTGAGGCAGAAAGCCATTTGCTATTACCTACAGGTGCATTAGCAAATCTGTGGCTATTTGCAACACAACCCATAGAAGTCCCAGTTCCCTCTGAAATCCAAAATCCAGAGGAAATGAGTCCATCATAAAAAAGTACTGTAAGCAGGCCGCATTAAGTATCTATCGTTTTATTCATCCAATTTGATACTTAATGCGGCCTGCTTATATCAAACTGGATATTTAAAGGTGGGAAAAGCCGTGCAAAAGCTTCCAAATGGGGTGCAGCTTCCGTTTATACGGATGGATAAAACCATGGTTGAGTTGGGACTCTTAATGGATTCAACTGTCCCAGGTTTAGCATGTACATAAAATCACTGATGAGAGGCCTATAATTCATGCTTTCTAGACCTCTTGAAAGGGCATCGCAACAGCTCCTGTAAAGTAATGTCGAAAATTTAAGCTTGACTTCACCAACTTTTTTGTTTATTATTTCACCATCAAATACAAAACATAACCCAGGTGGGCTCAATGAAATCAAATAAAGCGTGTAAATGGTTTATACTTTGTTCAACGCTACTACTGAATCAGATGACGTGGGCTGGAAGTAATGAGCGAATTGCTAGCTCAGAGCCTACTCGGGTTGTTAACCAAAACACTAAAAGTGAAAAATTGGTGACCGTCTACTTATTAATTGACCAATTAGCACAGCTGCAACAATATGTTGATGATTTAAACAAAATTTCAAGGCCCAATTTTAACCGCGTCATATTTTCCTTTGTTAAACCAACCTTAACCAATTATACCTCTGGTAATCTCGCTAACACGGGTATTTTAGGTTATTTTGATGAACATGATGCTAAAGGTATCGATGCCTTTAACCAATTAAAAGCTGCCATTGAATTATCTAAACAAAAAAACATACAAGCCTTTCTATCCGTCGGCGGTTGGGATTATAGCTGTAACTTTGAAGTCTATGGTAACCTATGCGGTGACACGCCTACGGAAAAAAATCATATTAAATACGATTGGTTTCCTGATCCCACCGATCCCGCTCAAAAAGAAATTGCAAAAACATCTTATGCCAATTTAGTGAAATTAAGCAATGACTTAAACGTCGATGGAATTGATTTCGATTATGAAGAATTTTGGCATGCTGATCAATATGCCGTTCATTGGGGTCCTAGCTCCACGGCCGATTGGTCAACGGATATTGCCCGAAGTATTTTAAGCGCAGGTGGCCCTACTTATAACAATCTAATGAAATATGGTACCCACTCAGGGGCCGCTTTTGTGATGCCAAAAACAATAGATAAAGTTCATGCCATCTTGCATGCCATTATTGATAATCCTGCAGCAACCCATTTAAAATTGGCAACCGCAGCACCCCCCGTAGGCGCTCGACCCATTACTGGTTTTGTCTATGGTGACAATTATCCTGCAATTAATACCAAAGGCAGTGTTTGGTGGAAGGGTAACTTGAAGGGATTATGGTATCACTTGGCTGAAAAAGACAAAGCAATCGTTGAACGCTTTGATAGCCTAGGACTAATGACCTACGATCTATGTGGTGATAATCCCACTATCTGCGAACCTTACGGCGGTGCGGCGCTCGATTTGCCATCACAAGTCGCAACCTACATGAATGATTATAATAATTGGCTTAAAGCGAGCTCACCCAGTGATGCAGCGCTGACTATCGACAGTATCGGTAAAGTATCCTTTTTACCTGCTAAATATCGATTGAATACAAAAATTCAATTTGGATTTGAAGTGGGTCAACCCGCTTATCCTAAACATGTGACTGGACAACTGCAACTGACCGATGAATTAGTTGATACAATTACCGACCAACAAAAAAATAGCGGTGGTGTCATTATTTGGCAGATGTACTCCAAACAAAATACCGCGGTACCGGGTTCCACTTCAACAAAATATACGATCAATAAAAGTTGTAAAATATTCTTAGGCACCGATGATCAATATGATTGTGATGCGGATTTTCCAAGTAATCATCATTAATTACTGGAGTTATTAGAGACCTCATCCTAAACAGAGAGAAATAGACCCCATCGATAAGTAAGAGGCTGCATTACATGTCATTTTAATGACCCAGCCTCCTTGCTTAATTTATTGTCTAGGCGGTCGGTTATTATAGGGGGCGACTCGAGCGCCCCAATCTAATAAATTTTTGTTACAATCATCTTTATCGAGTATTACTTCAATAAAACATAAACAATTCAGTTTAGGTATAACTTTCATCACATCAAGCAACTCTTTATAAGTTGATACTTTAAAAGCCTTAGCATGATGCGCTTTGCCATTAAATACAGAGACTAAATCTTTATACTCCCAATTATTAATGACATTATAGGGTCCATCATGAATCTGCACTTCGATACCATACGAGGCATTATTCATTAAAAAAATAATCGGCTTAAAATCATACCGGATTAAAGTAGATATTTCTTGAGCACTCATTTGAAAAGAACCATCACCGATTAACGCAATCACACGTTTTTTGAGATGTAATGCCGCTTGCATGCCTAAAAGAGCACCAACAGACCAGCCAATCGATCCATATTGCATTTGGATTTCAAAAGGACAATCTTTAGGTAGCTGAAGCCGCATGCCATTAAACCAGGAGTCTCCTGTTTCTGCCAACACTGCATAATCTGATGTAAGCAACGCCTGTATCTGACCAAACAAAAATCTATTGGTCAGGGGTGCACTCAAATCATCCGGTTGATCGTATAATGGTGCACTGCCTGCGATGCGTTGATACGCTTTTAGTGAAGTATCATTAGGATGGACTAGTGGCGCCAAACCTTCTAAAAAATCATGCATGGTCACACCAGTATAGACTTGACCACAAACAGATACCTTACCCTCATCTAAAATAATTGCTTTTTTAGGGTTAATATTACACACATGACCCACCGTGGTGTAATCATTAAAATTAGGGCCAACAAATAAATATAAATCGCTTGATTCAACAATTGCCACACAGCCAGGTGAGCTAATAGGCCCCCAATAAATGCCAATATAATAAGGATGCTCTTCCGAAACAAATCCTTTCGCATCAGGCATAGCCGCGAGCGCATATCTACTTTTTTGACTCAATGTTTCAATTAAATTGCCTACATGCCATGCACGAGATCGACTACCAGCAATTAAAACGGGCTTCACCGCCGCGTTTAATTTCTCAGATGCATCGATTAATGCTGCCTTCAATGCAGATGGGTCACTCCCCCGTTGACTCCTGAAAGATCGCCTTGTTGGAAAGGAGACCTCTAAACTAGAAATATTACAGGCTATTTCAATATAAACAGGTTTTCTGCGTTCGATAGCAATGGCAATGGCCTCATCAATTTGAGCCGGTGCATCACTGGGTCGATGAATAAATATCGTGTGTGCCGTGACGTAAGCAAACATATGTCGAACATAATCATTTTGTTCTGTCGCTAGGGTATGATGCAAAATTTCTGCGTCTTGAATAGAGTTGGTATTAGGTCCGCCTGAGACAACGATGATCGGCAAATTTTCGCTGTACGCGCCTGCAATCGCATTGATTGCACTTAATCCGCCAACGCCAAACGTTAACACCAGCGCAGAAACACCATGAATGCGCGCATATCCATCTGCAGCATACCCTGCATTCAACTCATTGCAGCAGTTAATCATGTTTAATTTTGGCTGTTTTAAAAACTCATCTAATAGCGTTAAATTAAAATCACCGGGAATAGAAAAATAAGATGAAATCCCTAAATCCAGAAGACGTTGTGCGAGATAAGTACCTACAGTTGTCATAACAGCGCGCCTTTCGAATGATTTAAATCACTTTTCTATACTGCGCACGGTCATAAACTGCGGTTTTTTGGCGGCGTTATTTTTGTCATGGCACGATTTTTGAAACGCGCGTAATAGTTAGTCTATTATCGAGTTTCAAAAATCGTGCCATGGCGAAAATAACAAGACAAAAACCGCAGTTTATGACCGCGCGCAGTATATATCCATCCCACATTCCGCACCACAGTATTTTTAAATAAAACTTGAGTAAATTTAACTTTTAGCAAAAAAGATGCCGGTGCAGAATATCGGAACCATATAACCTTTATTTAGAATAGGTCATGTAATTAATTTGTCAACGAATGATCGTCAAAAGCAGACTCCCCTCCTCTGAATCCCTTTCCAAGTCCCAATTCAACCAGCGCTTTAGCCAACCGTACAAACCGAAGCGACACAACATTTGACTATCTTTATCAAATCCAGGTGAGTTTTTTAAATCGATAACCATAGCGTATTAAATCAAGTTGTGTATTGTCAGCTAAACTAACTAGATGAGCCATATATTATTTCTGAAGTGCGTCTTGGAGAATATGAGCAATGGATAACTTAGTGAAAGTCCTTGCTAAATGGCAAATAGTCATTGCAGTAGGCTCAATAGTAGTCATTGTTTTGCATTTTGCGTTAAACAGCAATATGCCTCTACAGGTGTTTATTCTGCTTGGCGGTGTGCCGCTGATCATTCAAATTATCCTCAAACTTTTTAAAGGCAACATTGGCGCAGATTTTCTAGGTGCCATTGAGCTGATTGCTGCTGGATTGCTTGAGCAATATTTAGCAGCGGTGTTAATTGTACTGATGCTGGCTGGTGGACAAGCTTTGGAACACTATGCAATGCGCCGAGCATCGGCAGTTTTGAGAGCACTTGCCGACCGAATGCCCTCTGTAGCTCACCGCAAAAAAAACAATCAGATTGAAGAAGTGGCACTTATTGATATTTCAATTGGTGATCATATTGTTTTATTCCCGCATGAAACCACACCCGTAGATGGTGAAGTGGTAGAAGGGCATGGCTCAATGGATGAGTCATATTTAACAGGTGAGCCTTACCAAGTTTCAAAAACCAAAGGTTCGGAAGTTCTTTCAGGCGCAATAAATGGTGAATCGGTTCTGGTGATTCGGGCAGGAAAAATAGCGCAGGATTCTCGCTATGCGCAAATTATGTGCGTGATGCAGGAAGCGGAGCAAAAACGCCCCGCTATGCGCCGCATAGCTGATGTAGTCGGTGGTTGGTTTTCAGCTTTGGCGTTAGTGATTGCTGGTGTGGTTTGGTATAAAACAGGCAATTCGTTAACCGCATTGGCGGTGATAGTAGTGGCAACACCTTGCCCATTAATTATCGCAATTCCAATCACCATAATCAGTGCGATTTCAATGGCAGCGAGGCGAGGAATAATTATCAAAGACCCAACAGTATTGGAGCGTTTGCCAACCTGCCGAACAGCTATTTTTGATAAAACGGGAACGTTGACCTATGGCAAGCCAAAACTGACCGAAATTATTCCTGCCGATGGTTTAATAGCGAATGATATTTTACAATCTGCTGCTAGCTTAGAGCGATATTCAAAACATCCTCTCGCTAACGCCATTTTACAAGCGGCAGAAAAAAACAAACTCACAATGATTGAGGCAGAAAGCGTTTCCGAAAAGCCTGGGCAAGGCTTAACTGGAATGGTTATGGGTCATGATATTTTTGTAACCAGCCGCAAAAAACTTTCCCTATCGCAGTCAGAAATTCAATTGCCACCAACTGCGGCTGGTCTAGAATGCATCATTATGCAGAATGGAAAATATGCTGCAACTTTCCGCTTCCGGGATGCTCCGCGAACTGACGGAAAATCTTTTATCAGCCATTTAGCACCCGCGCACCAATTTAACAAAGTTATGCTGGTTTCAGGCGATAGAGAATCAGAAGTGACTTACCTGGCAAACCTGCTGGGAATTAAGGAAACGCTCGCATCACAAAGTCCAGAGCAAAAAGTTGCCATTGTGCGAGCAGAAAATTTAAAAGCCCCAACACTGTTTATGGGTGACGGAATAAATGATGCCCCAGCATTGGCATCGGCCACTGTAGGCATTGCTTTTGGCCAGCATAGCAGTGTAACCGCAGAAGCAGCAGGTGCTGTAATTATGGAAAACTCGCTAGAAAAGGTTGACGAGCTAATCCATATTAGTACTAAACTGCGGAGCATTGCCCTGCAAAGCGCCATTGGCGGGATAGTGCTTTCAATAATCGGGATGGGTTTTGCAGCAGCGGGTTATATATCGCCTGTGCAAGCAGCATTGATACAAGAATTAATTGATATCATTGCAATTGCCAACGCCCTACGTATGACTTGGGGAAACAAGATTAACATTGATTTAAAGTGACAATTGGGTCTTATCCAATACGGTCCAAACTACATTTAAGCAAATCAAGGCGCTCAGTTGCGTTGGTGTCTTTTATAACAAAAACTTCTTGTCCCTGTTCATTATTAAAAAAATCACCTAAATTGGTTTTTTCTTTTAGTACTTCTGCTGCAGTTTTTTCATCTTCACTGGTTATCGCTACCATAGCATCAGCAACAAAATCAACCTGATCTATTGTTGTGAAAAAAGTAAGATGACTTAAGTTAGATAATCGATTAGAAAAAACAGTTCCTCCTTCTACCAGAAACCTTCCATATTGGTGATAAATGGATTTAGCCGATTCGACTGTTAAGACTCGTTCACAAAAAATGACATCTTGTTCCAATTTGCTTTTCTGAGACAGATCTAAATATAAATAAGACTGCTGATCCGATAATTTAAATGCTCCTTTTTCTATTTGAGCTCTAAATAAATTACTTTCAGATTGTGAATCAACGACTGATAGATCGCAGTATAGGTGAGTAAATACATTTTTTATAGTATTAGATTTTCGCAACGCCTTGATTAAATCGATGCCATGATTTGCACCAATCACCAAAAGGCAATTTTTGTTTTCTTCAACTAACCGCCTTGCATTAAAAACAATTGAATCGTTTCTACACTCATCAAATCGACCTCTTCCAGGCGCGTAGCCTGGTTTCTCAATGCCAACCAATTGAATACCCCGTTTAAGCGCTTGAGACAAGAAATGATAATAGTAAAATTGAAAAAATAGCATATTTATACTACCCATATTACTAGAAAAATGAATATCCCCCTCTCCCCTGATTTTCTTAATGATCTCATATTTTAATTGCATTTTTTCTTCATCGGACATTGGATTTTGATATACATTTCGTAAGGCTAAACAATCGGCATTTGAAAGACCCAATGTCTGTTGTACGGTGCGAAGATCCAGTTCATGGCCTAACATATTATCACTTAGATAGTTCAATAGAGGTTGATTGCCCAAGTGATTTGGAACACACTCAACCAAAATACAATCAAATTGTTTCTCAACAAGAGGCAATTGACGTATAAATAGCTCAATAGTGCTTATATCCGCGTGATTTGTCATGAACACATGTAATTTTTTCATTGCATCACCTAAAATTAACAATATGACTTAAAATTATACGCCTCGATCATTAAGGTTTCCTTAAGAAGGATTAAGCAGGCTGGATTAACTAAGAGACTAAACGCACTGATACATCAACAGGTTCTGTCGAAAATTGCTGAACTATCAAACGAGAGGGGTACAGGGACCTATCTGACTACTTTTTTCCGGTTTATTATTGTTCGTTTTTCACCTCTGCTTTAAATTTTACTCTCTTAGCAGGGTATCCGTCATATTAGGGTAGGATCACTTCATGAAAGCACATGAATAACAATCAGTTATATCACAAACAGATGCCAAATCACTTTAGGATAGCGAGCTATCCTAAGCGGCTGTTATTTAAAATTTCTGTTTCTTTCCCGCAGCGCTAATAATGATTCGCGTCAGTTGATTGTCCATATAGTAAAAAGGCAACAGTCTTTTTTCTATGATTCGGATGGAATCTTTTTGGGCACCATTCTCAAGTGCTTTTTGAATGGCTTCTTTTTCGAGCATTTCAATGATCCCTTGTCGGTTTTCTGCCAACTGATGAATCGCATCCACTGTGCCGCAAATCTCGGCGAGGGCTGCACCATAAGCATTGGCCACTTGATAATGATTAGGACGCAGTCTGTTTTCTTTCAGAAAGTGAGCCGGAATGTTTTTTGCTCCCCCTCCAACTAATAAAACAGGCTGCTCTTGATCCATCCCCATCGTTTCAATACCGTCTTCAAGTTGCGCTACCACCTGCTGCATGATATGGCTTGCCTCTTCACGTGATAAGCTTGGGATCACCCCATGCAGAGGACATTGCTGTTGTAGCACATTGCCCACATCAAATAAGGTCAAATGATCTCCCTGAAACGATTGGCTTTCGGAAAACACACGAGCGCCTAGGCTATCAGGACCTATCACAGGCGTCTTATCGTGATAACGAATAATACTGCCTCCTCCTAGCGCTAATATATCTAAATTGGGCAGCATAAAATTTGTAGGGATCCCGGCAATGGTGGCACCCATACTGGAATAGCACGGAAAGCCATTTTCAACCCGGCCTATTTCAGTCGAAGTCCCACCAATATCAATCACAATAGCATCCTCCAAGTTGGCCAGTTTGCAAGCACCGTTCAACGAGTTGGTAGGTCCTGAGGAAATGGTTTTAATCGGAAAGCGCAAAGCCTCTTCTAAACTCAAGAGCGTTCCATTATTTTGCGTGATAGATACCTCACACTCAAAACCCAATTGCGCTAACTCTGCTTCTAAATAATGGAATTGAGCCCGAACAACTTTTTTCAAGGTGGCATTAATAATGCTATTGTTTTCCCGTTCAATAAACCCCAGTCCGCCTACTTCATGGGACAAGGTGAAGGGTATTTTATAGGGCTCAATTAAATGTGCCACCTCGGTTTCATCTTCGTGATATAACGGTGAAAATACACCCACTATCGCTATTGATTCAGCGCCTTGATTGATTAATTGCTGAATGGCTGCATGAACTTCTACAGAATTTAATGTGCTAATGCGTTTTTTATCATACTCATAGCCCCCATTTATGGATGCGAAACCCGCGACAATGGCGCGTTTCTTTTCCAAAGGCCAGCTAAATGCCGGCGGTAAATCGGGGACATGTCCGGCAATACGAAGCACGCCAACCCGATAAAGCGATTTTAATTCTAATAAGCTATTGATCCCTATGGTTGTTCCCAAATGAATGCTCGTACATGATTTGATATCTAAATCAAATCGCAATAAGCTTCGGATAGCCTGAATAATAGGTGCCGCCAATGAGACCGAGACCATTTCCTTGTGAAAGGCAATGATTCGTTCTTCTGAATCAACCGCGACGATATCCACGTGTGTGCCGCCAATATCTATCCCAATAACATAAGATTGTTTTGATTTCATATCGACTCCAAATTAAGTAATTTATAATCAACCACGGAATGGGCTTTGGGCGTCATCCAAAAATCAGGGGCCTTTAAACTAAGGATTTGCACCTGTTGACCATATTTTAAGGCCTCTGTGGTGAGGGGTAATCCTGATTTTTTCTCAATGAGTGCGATAATATTAGGGCTCCCATCGATATCCCTATCGTTTTGCGAGACCTTCAAATATTCATTTTGATAATGAACTTTAAAGCAAGATGCTTTACTTTTAATCGTCGCATGGCCTAATAAAAACCCGCCTTTCATATCATGATAAACATCAGAAACAATCCCAGATCCAATGACGGTGGCTTCTAATGCATGATGGAGCAATAGCTTCTCGCCTAGTGAGAGGGCCCGAGACACGCTATTTTCAATCACATAATCATGAGCCTCTTTTCCTTCAAAGAGATACGTGGCAATACTTGAACTTGAACCAAAACGGATGGTGATATCTCGAATCAATGGCTCAAGCATGCCTAACCCAGTTAAATGCAATGAGACTGAATTGCCCATCAGATCACTCACATAGGTGGGATGGCATGAACGGCCCAACACAGCAGGCTTGCACATATCAAGTTTAGGGAATGCGCGCCCGATTAAATCGGCATCCAAGATAGGCAAGTCATACTTCAAAGCCAGTAATAACGGGGTCAAGGCATTGCAGCCGCCAATTTCAGCAGGCATGAGGACAATGCGTCGATGAGGGAAATCCCGTTTTATATGGGTGTAGATCGCATCAAGTAGTGTCGTATTTGGAATTTTTTCCATACAAACCAATGGTGCCCCAACCATCGCAAGCGGCACAACCAAATCGTTCTCCAACAAGTCGTCAATGGAGATGATGCGAGCTTCTCCATGCGTCTCCATTAAATAGGCGATTAAATCATACAAGATTTTAGGATGTCCTCCGCCACCTGATCCCAGAATTGTCGCGCCCAAACTGAGCGCTTCTAAATTATTGGCATTAATCGTCAACATGGTGACACTCCTGGCGTGATTTGCGTTGTGGTGTCCGGCACTGAAATGGCTCGTAAAAAACCCATGTCGAGTAAAGCGGCCATTGCGGGTGTTGCTATGGGTGTGGATTGGGCTCTGAGACGCTCAAGCGTTGAAAGATAGATGTGATGAATACGAATGGGATTATAAAAATTATCAGAATCACTCAATCCGTACGTTATCGCAGTCTGATGCAGTCGCTGGTATTGCTCTTTTGAGCAAACGTCTAAATCAAAGATGACTTCAGACACTTTGGTCGATTCAAGAAACAATCCCGGCGCAAAATCCCGAGCTACTGCTGCCGTAGCGCCCTTGGCAGTAGTGGGAAGTTGATCATGGGCCGCGGCACACATCATGATAATTGTTGCAATATCCAATGCGCTAAAACCTGCAATAAATTCAGAAAAATTGTTTTCCAAAAACAGGGGCTCAATCGATGATTCATTTTCCTCGCACGATTGAACGATTGAGCTATACATATCAATCGTCACCGCGGGTTCAGACAGCAGCGTCTTATCAGGTGGTGCGGAAAGTGCTAAAAATCCGAGCCTGTCATAGCGATAACAAATCATTTCCGTGTTCATCCGTTTTGTCTTGTCCGCGGCCACAATGATCCTTTTCATATTCACTATCAGTAACCCCCGCTCCTCCTTTAAAGCACGAAGCATCAGTTGCGTATTGATATAACACGGCAGCAAAGGTATTTTCTGTTGTGAAGAGCTAATAAATAAGGCATTGTCCTTATTAAAATAATCCACAAAAGAATCTTTGCTACTCTGAAAGTGACGTATAAATTCAATACTCTCTGAGGCAACCTTAGCTTTTAAGCCTGCAATAAGACCTTCCTTTTTATTTTTGGAGGTGATTTCTTGGTGCGCACTATCATAAAACCTCATGCCCTTTGGGATGACGGTTCTTTGGCTAATGGCAACCTCTAATATAGGATCAATCACCTTTTCGCTAACTTGGGTTAGGGTATAACAGTCTTGAATATAACGAAGGGCTTCATCGCTAATGCGATGCGCTTGAATAGCTTGATAAAGATGTAGCAGATAAATGACGCGAAGTTGACAAGCAGTATCGCTGATTAAAGGATCGCAGCTTAAGATAGTGTTGAATAATTCAACATCATGTTGTGCAGGGCCTTTGATTTTTGTGATAGATAACATGGTATTTTCTCCTCATTAAGTAAATTAGTCGTTCAGATACGTGATGAAAGAAACGCCAATAACATTGAGTAAAAGTGAACATAAAGACTCCTGGTTGATTAAAAATAAAAAATAAATGACCGGCCATCAGATGACGGAAAAAAAAGCGCATTAAAAAAGAAACAAAAAGACAATTATTGCGGTGGACTACTGATTGAAGTTGCTGGGGTAATCGTTTGTTTTGCATTTTGTTGTACTCTTTTTAATGTGTCGCCTAAAAAAACACTGACCATGGGATAACTCGTGCTGAGCCAGCGCCAAAAGGTAGAGCTTTTAAAGTTAACATTAAAAAGTTGCATATATAAATACACTATAGTTGATTATTGAACAGTTTATATTTTAACTAACTTGGTACGTTGTTGTCAAATATATTTTCTATTCCTTGTCTAATGCTGACAGATTAGATAAATAAAAACGCATATAACCATTAGTTATTGCTTTATATTTAAAATATGGGGTCTCGACTATAGCCATTTTAAAAATAGTTATAAAATTGGCTATAGTCGCGATAATGCCTTGAGTGAGAATTATTCAGGCGACAAACTGTCAGATTTATCTTTCTCTCCAGTAGGTTTGGTTTTCATTGGTTTGTCCTGTTTTTTTTGTTCAAAAAATGAATTATCTGATAGAGTACGTTGGATTTCGGTGTGTCTTTTGTCCGAAGAGGTTTGTTTCTTTTCAGCAGAAGAGGCATCTTTTACTTCAGCTGCAGAAGCTTCGTGATGTTTCGCTGAAGAAATTTGTTCTTTTTTATATTTTGCTTCTTCCTGTAAAACAAATTGTTCTATGCATTGTTTTAAGCCGATATTGACGGGATATTCTAATGTTTCTATTTTAAAAGGTGCCCTTGTCAATGGACATAGCCTAATATTTTCATGGCCTTCGTGGGGATCTGCTTTAAGGAATAAATCCATTAGTGTGGAGCGCTCAAAACTATGTCCGCTTTCAGGGATTTGGACTGGATTAGTCATAATCGCGCGAGTGACCCCATCACAGAAATAATCAGGGATATCTCCTTGGTAGTTGATTTTTCTCAAACGGTTTTTAAAGAACTGGGCGTACTGTTCTAATATAGTTTGGATCTCATGATGCCCATTTTTATGTGCCAAGCTTAATGCAGTTTCACCGCTTATATCCTGCAGTTCTTCTTTTGCTTCGTTTGCTAAAAGCAGATTAACCATGTCTATATTACCCACTTGAACCATTTCATGATTATCTGCTTCTGCGGCTAACATTAATGCGGTTTTACCTGCATTGTCTTGAGCATTTATATTTGCACCTTGCTCTAGGAGTAGTTCGACCATTGTTATAGAACTTTCGCAGACCGCTGCAAGTAATGCTGTTATTCCTGATGCCTCTTTTAATTCTATATCTGCGCCTGCAGCTAGGAGCTGTTTAACAACGTCCACGTGATCTTGACAGGCAGCCATTATTAATGCTGTTTGGTACCGTCTACCTTGTTCGTTTACATCGACGCCTTTTTCTAAAAGTAGTTCAATAATTTCTGTATGCCCAGCAAAAGCAGCTAAGATTAATAGTGTTATGCCAATATTATGTTTAAATTTTACATTCGCGCCACGGTCTAAGAGTAGTCTAACTATCTCGGTATTACCTATTTCAACGGCATTAAATAAGGCTGTTTTGCCCTCGCTATTTTGTTCCTCTATTTTCGCTCCTTGCGTGAGGAGCATCTCAACAATTGCTGTATGACCATGTTCTACTGCTGAGATTAATGCGGTTGTTCCTGTGCTATCTTTGGAGTGTATATTCGCACCATGTTCTAAGAGCCATTTAATGATTACTGTATTCCCTCCTTGAGCGGCACAAATCATTAATGCTGCTAAGTCCTCTGCATCTGGTGCGTTTACCTTGGCGCCATTTTCTAAAAGTAGTTCAAAAATTTGTGCATGACCAGCACAGGCAGCCATCATTAATGGAGTTTTACCCTCTTGGTTTAGAACATTTATATCTGCTTTTTGGGCTAGGAGTAGTTCAGCAACTTCCTTAAGATCCGATGCAGCTGCTAAGCTTAATGCCGTATTGCCATTGTCATCTTGTTCATTTAACTTAGCGCCACGTTCTAAGAGTAGTTTAACTATCGTTGGATTGTCTTTTTGAGAAGCTAACATCAATATAGTTTGACCAAACTCATGTTTCAATTTGACATCGATACAGCTTATGCCCAAGGTGCTGTCTAAAGTTAACAACTTTTTTATCTCATCGAATTTGTTTTCGGATAAAAGTTTAAGAAATAGTTTGTTTTTCATTATTATCTCCTTTAAATACATTAATATGTTTATTTCAGTACTAATTTACGCAGCTTGGCTGAGTGATCTGCAAGTTGTTCCTATTGATATCTACTTTCTTCGGAAATTCGATATAATTCTTTAAGTACGTTATCCGGCGCGCAAAAAGACGCGCTCTGGATCTGATTTATCCCCGCAAAAATGTAAAAAAAATATTTAGACAGATTAAATTTGATAATCTAATAGTGTTTCTTCTACCTTATTCTGGGGATAAATCATTTCCCCTACGGATTCATCTTCTCCTTCGGTAGGACCCGGTTTCACTGGCTTGTCCTGAGCCCCTTTTTCAAAAAATGAATTGGCCGATTGAGTCCGTTGAAGTGGGGGGAGCTTTGGATGGGAAGAATCTTGTTTTTTTTCCTTGGCGTCTTGTTCTTTCGCAGAAACAAAACCTTCTATTAGGCTTTTCATAGCTACATGGGAGGGTGTTTCTAACACTACTCTTCTAAAGGGTTTCCTTGTCATGGGGCATGCCCTAACGTCTGGATTATCTTGGTAGGGTATTCCTTGCAGAAAAAGGTTTATCAGTGAAGAGCGGTCATAAGTATGTTGGCTTGGAATCGTAACGGGATCATTCATAATTTCTTCTGAGACGGGGCATATGAACTCCTCGGGTATAGGCCCCTCATAGTTGATTTTTTTCAAACGATATTGAAACGAATAGAGCTGATTAAATAGAGATACAATCTCAGGATGACCGTTTTTGTGTGCCAAGCTTAAGGCGGTTTTGCCATCTCTTCGTTTTAATTTTGCATTTGCCTCTTTTCCCAAGAGCAGTTCAACTAAATTTTTATTACCCATTTCAGCGGCCAACATTAAAGCTGTTTCACCCTTGTTATTTTGTTCATCTACTTTCGCTCTTGCAGTTAAGAGCATTTCAACAATAGCGCTATGATTATGACGGACCGCAAAAAGTAATGGAGTGTCTCCTGTTCCATCTTTCAATTCTATATTCGCGCCTGCAGCTAGGAGCAGTTCAACCATGTTACCTTTACCAATATAGGCCGCCGCTATTAATGCGGTTATGCCCTTCGCTGTTGTTTTTTCGTTTACGTTCGCACCTGCAGCTAGGAGCAGTTGGACAATTTCCCTCTTACCTTTAATGACTGCAGCTATTAACGCAGTTAGGTTTTCTCCATTTTGTTCATCTATACGCGCGCCTCTTTCTAAAAGCAGTTCAACAATTTGTGTATGACCCTCATAGGCAGCCATCATCAATGCTGTGATACCTTCTTCGTTTTTATGTTCAATATTCGCGCCATGTTCCAAGAGGAGTCTGAGAATTTCAAGCTTACCGTCTCCGGCCGCATTATTTAGGGCGGTATTCTTTTGTTTATCTTGTTGTTCTATATTCGCTCCCCTGATTAGGAGCAATTGGGCAACTTCTGTTGTCTCACCATTAAGGGCCGCTGATAGTAATGGGGTTGTACCCTTTTCGTTTTGAGTATTGATATTCGCGCCATGGTTTATAAGTAGTTCCGCAATTTCCTTACGATCCCCTTCGGCTGCCGCTGTTAAGGCGGTACCACCATCCTTATCTTTAGTATCGATATTAGCGCCATGGTTTAAGAGTAATGAAACCATGTCGATATGCCCTTTACTGGTGGCTAATATCAATGCGGTTTCACCGTACTTATTTGTTGTGGTTTCGAGGTCGATATTGTCCTCTTCTAAACAGCTTTTTATCTCATAGAGTTTATTTCGAGAGATCAAGTTTAAAAATAGCTCTTTTTTCATCATTAACACCGATAAAAACACCAAAGGATTAATTATATAGCAAAAATAGCTAATTGGCAAATAAATACACATAAAACACCTAATTTTTACTTAGTGATCAAAATGGATTATTTGTTAAGATTATTGAAAGAACCTCAAGACTGTCGCTTTAAAATTCATAAAACTATAGGTCTTGAGAGGACATCACGCATTACCAGCTGTTAGGCCTTGTGCCGCAACCTACAAGAATTCAATAGAATTGTGGGACAGTCCTGAAGGCAACTTGTCAAATTGATCTTTGTTTCCAGTAGGTTTGATTTTCTTAGACTTGTCCTGAGTTGCTTTTTCAAAAAATGAATTAGCCGATAGAGAAAGGAATCCTTGTGCATGGCTTCATCGCCCAGCTCATCTTTCCACGACGCTCTTCACAGTCTGCAGACGGTTCTGTTGCTGTTGATTGGGCTTGTTTTTCTTTCGCCTCACCTGTCACGTAGCGCTGTTCGGCGCATCTATTCATCTGTATTTCTTGGAAGGGTAAAATAGAAAGTCGATCCCTTCCCAAACTCAGAATTCACATCAATACTTCCCCCCAATTGGGTAATGATATTTCTTGAAATGGCTAGCCCCATCCCATAACCACCCATCGCTGTTTTGACGGAGGGATTCACTTGGCTGAAACTTTGAAATAATTTTGGCAAGTCCTTCTTCTTGATCCCACCTGCCTCATCGATGATCTCTAAACGCACCGAATGAATGTTTACAATGGTACGCAAGTGAACATCCATTCCAGGTGAAGAATATTTAATGGCATTGTCCAATAAATTGCAGATCACTTGCAAAACACGGTCACGATCAGTATGAATAATAAGCATGGGATCTGAGACATCTAACACGAGATGAACACCCGCTTTTTTTGCTTTTATCGACAAACCATTCAAGGCCTCTTTGATCATTTCCTGAAAAAAAACGGCCTGAATCTGATAGGTCATCGCCTTGCCTTCTAATTTTTGAAAATCAAGCAGATCGTGAATCAAATGCATAAGACGTGTCACATTTTTTGCGGCCAGATTTGAAAATTTTTTTTGATTTTTGCTCAATAGCCCCAAACGATCATCTTTAATAATTGAAATGCACTCATTAATAACCGTCAAAGGGGTACGAAGTTCATGCGAAATAATGGAAAAAAATTCACTTTTGGCGCGCATTAATGCTAGCATTTTTTCTTCAACTAATTTTTTAGCCGTGATATTCCTCACAATTTTTGACGATCCGACAATAGCGCCCTGTCTATCCCTTATTGGAAAAATTGTTTGAGACACCTGAATAAGTTGCCCATTTTTAGCAAGAAGAACCGTTTCTAAATGCTCAATTCGCAGACCTTTTGAAATTTTTTTTAAAATATGGATTTCTTCTTGAATGCGGTTTTTAGGGATAAGCGTCAGCATTTTTTTTCCGATGACTTCATTTGCGGTGTATCCGAAGATGGCTTCGGCTGATCTATTCCAGCTAGTAATCACACCATTGATATCCTTGCTAATGATGGCATCGTCAGATCCTTCTATAATAGAATTAAATCGTTCTTGTATAAGTTCATTTTTCCATTGAGTCGTGTTATCAATTGTAAAACAGCGCGAATGCACAAATGCGCCATGCTCCATGTAAACACTGCTATTAATCGACACAAAAATTATCGAGCCATCTTTAGCCCGCATGCGTGCTTGATAATTGGAAAGCGTCTCTCCTCTCCCTAGACGAGCAAGAATGTCATTAATGACCAGTAGATCGGCATGAAATTTGGCAATCGGTTGCCCGATATATTCCTCTTTCGAATAACCCAGCAAGTCCATTTCCGCTTTATTTGCCCAAATAATAATCCCATTAGAATCAACCCAATGTAAACTGATGTTGGCGTGTTCAAAATAATCTAGCAGTTCACGTTGACTGTCTTTAAGCTGAACCATTGCTTCAGTTAAACTAATCGCCGCCAATTCATTTTCTACTAAATCAGCAAGATCTCGCAAGATGATCTTTTTTCTAGCACTAAGTTTACGCGGTTTACGATCAATAATACAAAGCGTACCCATTAGGTTCCCGTCAGGTGAAGCGAGAGGAGCGCCCGCGTAAAAACGGATCCTGGGTTCTTCAGATACAAGTGGATTATCAGCAAACCGTGGATCAGAAGACGCGTCTTCAACAATGAAAATCTCTTTTTTGAGGATGGTATGCCCACAGAAAGAAATGTCGCGCGGGGTTTCCGATGCACCCAATCCTTGACATGATTTAAACCACTGACGGTTTTCATCAACGATACTCACTAAAACAATCGGGGTGTTAAAGATCGTTTTAGCTAAGCGCGTAATGCGGTCATACCTTTCTTCAGGCAGCGTATCAAGGATACCTAAACACCGAAGGCTATTTAACCGAGAAGATTCATTTTTGGGTAATGGGGGTTTAAGCATCAGGATCTACAATGGTTTTAAATTTCTATCTTGTTACAATAGCATGTGATTTACAATAGAGGTTGCCTCGTCATCCGCAATATCTGCAAATGTTAGCAAAAATGACTTGTTCATCATATCATGGATAATCTGTCTACCTCATTCGAGCAAGTCCCGCACTAGGACTACTTTTTTAGGATAACTTAATGAATATCAGCATTCTTATCGTAGATGACGAAGAAGATATGTTGCAGGTTTTAAAGGCAAGATTATCTACTGAAGGGTACATGGTCACAACAGCGAAAAGTGGCATTGATGCGTTGCATAAAGCCAAGCTACTCATCCCTGATGTGATTATTTTGGACGTCATGATGCCCGACATGAATGGTATGGATGTCAAGATGCATCTGAATCAAGATGAAAAAACAGCTGATATTCCTGTTATCTTTCTTACAGCCAATACACTCATTGAAAATAAAGTGAAGGGCTTTGAGTTGCAAGCATCAGATTATATTACAAAACCATTTGAATTTGCAGATCTCTTGGCACGCATCGGCTCTTTAACCAATCGCCAAAAACATTATGAAAAAAAGTTCATGGCCGATGCCATCACAGGCCTGAATAATGTTCATGCATTCAAAAAAAATCTAAAATGGCTTTTTGATATTGCCAAAAGGTATAAGCGACCCTTTTCGATCATCATGATTGATCTCAATGAATTCAAGCACATTAATGACACCTATGGTCATAACACCGGTGATTTGGTTTTAAAAAAAACGGCTGATATCATGAAAAAAACATTTCGTAAGCAGGATGTTTTAATTCGTTATGGTGGGGATGAGTTTGTGGTTATTTTGCCTGAAACGGATCACTCAGCGGCACAAAAAGCAGCCGTCCATTTTAAAACCCAAATATCAACATTGCTCATTACGCAAAGCATTGGAGACAACCAACAACCATTCCAGTTTTCTGTGAGTGTTGGCTCGGCGTCTTATGCCTCAACAATGAAAAATGAAACTGAACTATTTGAAATGGCTGATCGCAATATGTATGCCGATAAGCAATCAGCTAAAGATAAAAAAAAGGGTAAAAACCCATGAAAATGAAGCTTAAAATGGTAAAGATCATTAATCTCAATAAAAAAAGAAAGGTAAAAACCGGTTTGGCGAAAGAGAAAAAAGCTGCTGAAAATAGAATAACATTCGGCAGAACAAAAAAAGAAAAGCAGATAGCGACACTGGAAAGTGATCGTGATGAGCGCCGGCTAGATGATCACAAGTTAGAAAAAAAAGAAAACGAGCAAGAATAAGTTGGGGTTTTGGGACGCTATAAGTCTTCTTGATTTTCACCCATTTTTACTAAAACCTGTGTGTAGAGAAATGTTACTTAGCACCCAACTTTAGCCGAAAGATCTCACCATTCAATTCAATCGTATCTCCTGCAACCATCTTTTTTCTTTTCTGTTTTTCTATTATGCCGTTTACCAATACAGTGCCCGCAGCTATCATATCCTTAGCTTCTGCTCCATTTGAGGCGATACCTTCAAATTTAAGAATTTTAAAGAGTTCAACATGTTCTTTATTAATGAAAACATCCTTCATATTATTTATTACTCCAGTAATGATGAGTTGTCGCAATTTTTACTTTTTAAGGAATCACAATAAAGGGTTTCAATTTCAGTCCTTGCCCATGGTGTTTTGCGCAGGAATTTAAGGCTTGAATTGATGCTGGGGTTGGAAGAAAAACAGTTAATCTTGACTCTCTCCGCCAAGCCTTCCCAACCATAACAAATCAACAAACTATTTAAGATAGTCTCTAGGGTAATGCCGTGCAGTGGATCATTAGAAGTTCTGTCCATCAATTATACCTTTTTTTGTTGCACATTGGGGTTTTAGTCTAGTGCCTCATCAACTAATGCTTAAAGGTTGCTCATTAATAACTTCGAAACTATTCTTTGAAAGAATGTCCCCAAAATGTTGTTCAAATATTTCTACAATGTTTTCGGGGGCTGACTCCACTGGGACTCCATTTGTAGTTAGATTTTTGTATTGAGATTTAAAAAAACCATAAGACGCTATCCCTGCCACCACGCCTACACCTACCGCTGTAAAAATACCTAATGTGCTCAGAGAAACAAGAGAAGTTACTGCCAAAGCCGCCAGCACTAGTGCATGGCCACTTATTGCGCCAGCAGTTATACACCCAATGAGAAAATTAGTATTTATTTCATTGAAGTTATAAACAGAATTGACGCAATAGCTCGCATTTACCATCCAGCCATCTGCTCTAGTTTGTTGATTGCTAGATCCGTACCCTACTGTAAAACGATAATTAGGATTAATTTCAAAATATTGATTGGTAAGTTCTGCAAGTTTATCCAAGTCAATCCAGAATTTAAGAAACGAGGAAGTTGGTCTATTCCTCATTGTTAAATCACATGACATGGCAATGTGGTTACGATTTTTGGGTATATCACCAGTATGGAAAACCTCAGCAAAAACACGGGTCAAAAAGGTCCTCTCTAAATCCTTAAGTTCAAATTGTACTTTATCTTCAACCCCGCTTATCAGACATTCCAGCGGGGTTTGCATGACATGATCAGATCCATTCATAGTAAACATGACATGAGAGACCCAATGCGATGTAGTCATTTTCAGCTCAGAGATCAAAATAGTATATATGTCCTGAGCCATCTGCTGCTTCTTCAAAATAAAATTCCCGGTTTCAGATGTTTTTTGTTTTTATATTGTACATGAATGTGGATTGATAAACAAATACTGTATTAGTCTGTTATGAGTAACTTCACCAATACCTATACGTCTCGCCAATGAGTTTTCGGTAAATATCCAAAAAAGTACTTGAAAAATTTTTTAATGTTTTCATGCTATGAAGCATGAAAACATTGATTCTTACAGAAGCACAAACGAATGAACTCAGACGAGCCCATCGTGCTGCTAAAAACAAAAAAGATGCTGATAAAATTAAAGCGGTTTATTTACTATCGCGTGGAAAAACTCCTCAAGAAATAGCCGAAGTATTGATGCTTGATATAGACACGATAGGTAATTATCGAAAGCGCTATGAAGCAGAAGGTGTTTGCGGTTTATTGAAGAATCATTATTTTGGCAGTGAACCCATGCTGAGCTGCGCCGAAATGGAAGAGTTTTCAGCTCATTTAGAAACACAAACGTATTTGACAGTCGAAGCCATCGTTGAGCATGTTAAACAACTTTATAACGTTCATTACTTTATTAGCGGAATGAGACAATTACTGCATCGCCTCAAGTTTGTTTATAAAAAAGCAAAAACCATACCTGGTAAGGCTAATGCCGAATTGCAAAAGGCCTATTTGA
>CANJHO010000030.1 GCA_947474165.1 Legionellaceae bacterium | reverse complement strand
GAGAGAGACTATGTTGACCCAAACAACAAACCGAACCACACCTGCATTAACCACCAGCCTGCTATCACAACAGCAAGCACCTAGTGAGGTGCACCGATTTTTTTCAAACAATGGCAGTGCAACATTTGATTGGCAAAGAACCAATAGGCAGGCACCGCCGCTAAAGCCGTACACCCATCAATGGTTAAGTACATCGTTTTTTTAAAGCGACCAACAAGCAAATAATCACATTGTGAGGAAATTTGAAAGCACCATTTCAAGCTTGGCCTATGCGCCTAAAAGCTACCTTTAATTGACTGACTCAGGAGACCCAACATGACAGCCAAACCTAAGACCTGCAAAAAACCTATAATGCCTGGTTGGGAGGGGTATAGACCACCACACCCTACAGAACCAATATCTGAATTTAAAAGAAAAAACGATTATCCATTCAGCACTACAAGAAGTGGCTCAAAGCCAATATATACTAAGATCAGCGCGTCAAAGCGTACCGGATCGTATCGGTTTTTCAGGCCTCTGGAACTAAGAAAAATTACTACAGTGCTAGAAACATTTCTAAGTAGCCGCTACGAAGATTGAGCCCCTACGGTACCAACCTATAACTTGGAGCTTACGCTAGTATCATCAAGCGCTGTTCCATTCTCTACTTAAGCCGCTGCTATTCTGTTTCAAAAAATAGGGCTATCGCCCCTTTCAGCTATATTTACATGAACGCATTAACCCGAGTTGAACTATCATCAACATCGAGCCGTGTTGTGGTAGTTTTAACAATATCCTGATGAGCTGCAGACAATATTAAATTCAATTGAGCGAAGATAGCTGTTTCAGGTGCAGATAATACTGAATCCAACTGAGATTTTGACTGTTCATAAGCTTCGTCGACTTTCCGAGTCATGGTCTCTATATCGGTATACTGGATAGTATCGTGCAATTGATTATAAAACATAGCCCAACTTTTTCTAACATAAGAGAGATAATTCTCAGAAAATTGCTTCATAAAAAATGTCCAATCAACCTTGTTGCCCGCTAATTGTTGCTCGATTAACTGACCAGCATATTGATTTAAAACAGCTTTCCATTCTTTATCATCTAGATGAGGGCCGCTCTCTATCACAGCATAATCACCCTGCACACAGCACTCAATAAATCGTGATTTAAACGCTTCAGATTTAAACAATTGATCTATCCGTCCAAGTTTTTCAAAAAACCGTTGTAGTTTTTTGAATAAAACAGATTCTAATTTTGAGCATTGACGGCGAGCCACAGATTCCTCACCTATTTTATTTCGTCGAATAGTATCTAATATCTCAAGTAAAGGTTCAGCAGGCATCACTTTTTCTGTTTTAAATTTAGCCATAAGCGATAAAAGAAGTAACGCTTGATAGGGATCCACCACTCTTTTCAACAAATCTGAAATTCCTTTCTCTTGGATGTTTAAAATCATATTGCAACTTCCTGCCTGCCCCTGCCTGCCCGCTCGACCAAAGCCCTGTCCCTCTACACGCAAGTCACTTGGGTAAAACGTAAAAATAACATGCAAGCCCCCAGCTTTTTTGCTTGCAGGGGATAATAGTATATCAGTGCCCCGCCCCGCAGCATTCGTCGCAATCGTTATCATTCCAGTTTCACCAGCGCGAGCAATCAAATAATCCTCAGCCTCTCGTTGCCTCGTATTAATAAGTTGATGCGCAATACCCGCTCTTATTAAAAAGGTTTGAAAGCGCTCTGAATCTTTAATTGTTTCAAACAGCACCAAGGAAGGACGACCCAATTTTTTCATCGCTATAATTGTGGATAATATTTCACTATGATGGTCATCCATGGCGTTTGTAAGTTTCGAAGGCAGACGAGTACGTAAACTGGGAAGGTGGGGTGGTACATCAAAACTACCCACTTTATAAATGGCTTGAATTTCTTTACGTTCAACTTTTTCACCCATTGTTCCTGTCAGTCCTAAAATTTGTTTGTATAACTTAAAAAAAGTAGGGTGTGCTATAGATGCAGCGGTAAACGATTCTGGCGTAAAAGGCAGCTTGTGCTTCAGTTGTAAGAATTGATGCGCGCCATGTTGCCATTGGCAACCTTCATGAGGACGTCCTGTCTTAACATCCATAATAACGATACCATCAACATACTGTTTTCCATGGGCCGTGCTTTCTTCTGTCGTTTTAACTACATAATGCTCACCTTCATGTTTTTTCTGCATTGCGAAGTATGCGCTCTGTAACCAATGTTTCAGTCTTAGATCACTGAAGGTTGGGATTAAATCAGCATATTTTCCATCCATAAAAGTCATCAGCGCTAAGCGCAAATGCTTCACCTGTTGACTTGGTTCCATTATTTTAACTTCATCTTGTATTGAAAAATTGTAAATAACCTCATAAATCCAACTAATATCCACATCACTTGGCAGAGATAATAATGCTGAGTTACGCGCCATATCTAAAAACAAACTATCAATTTCATCATTGATTGATACGTCAAACGTTCGATCTTGTAGTTTGCCGTCACGCATGGATTTTCTTAATTGTGTTTGATGAAGTCCATCACGAAGCAGCGCAAATTCAAAGTCGGTGCTAATACCAAATAAAATTTGACCATAGAAATGAGATTGTTGTGTATTCGCATCACAAATGTGAGAGGCGGTTAAACCAAGGGCTTCAAAAAATGGCGTATACTTTTCACAATCCCGCTTCGCCAGATACTCAGATGAGGTGATCACATCCACAAACTCTCCCTGACAGCCCATGAAAACCGCTAACATCGCAATAATTGTTGATTTGCCCTCCCCTGTTTTAATCTGTGCGATACGCCCTTTAAATCCTTCGCCAGTATCTTGCAATAAAGCCAAGAACGATAAAATCTGTGTGTCATACACTGATATTTTATAAAATCGTCTGATTAATTCGAGAATAATAGCAATCAAGTGCTGTCTTGCTGCCCTATCACGGTGCTCACGCCATGTTGTTGTGCATGACTTCGCATTGGTTTTTAATGCCTCAAGAGATAATTCATACAATGAAGACTGATGTTGCAGAATATTAATGTAATCTACTTTAATAGATGCAAGATCTTCAGGCGACAAAGGAAACTTAACAATGTCATCCTGCTGACTAAATTTTGCAATAATTTCATCAACAGATCGGGTTGGATATTTTTTAGCAAGATAGAGCGCATGCTGATCCTTTAAATACAACACAAGCTTGGACAAACTGGGCATACACTTTGGCACTTCAGAAATAATAGATGGTTGATCAGCTAAGTCCATTAATAACTGACAAGCCGTTATAAATTTCTGTGCTGAATATTCGGATGATTCTAATTCCCGCCCTAATAAATCCTGAACTAATTTCTCGCCAAATTGTGCTTTTAGGTACAATGTTAAACGAGACAGTTGTGCCAACTGATGGGCCTCATCCGGCTTGTTAATTAAGCAAAGTAGCACAATGCGTAATAACCATAACTTCTCAGTCCTATCAATCGTTATTTTTTCATGCCCTGGCATATTGTTTAGATCATCAGTGAATAATGTCCAATGGATTAAAAGATTGGGATGATGCTCAACTAAATAAGCCGTAGATGCCGCTTGAAACTCATCCTCATCTACATAATTTTCTATAATGTCTTGAAGTAGCATAAATAATTTCCAAATTGTAAGAGTAGCTTATGGTACGCTCTGTACCACGTAGGGCACGCCCCCGCTCACTGGTCCGCTCAGTTGATATAACCCATGATGTGCCATTAATTGCCCGTAACGAGGGGCCTTGCTTAAGGCCTCATAACTTTCTTTAAATTGCGGTAAAACCAGTTGAATTTTAGTTTGTTGATTCGGTAACAAGCCATGTATTTCTTTCCAGCTAGTATCGCCAGCACCAGCCAATGTACAAGCAATCTCAATATGACCCGCAAATAAAGCCGCCTGCAAAGGTGTTAATCCTTGGACATGCTTAAGGGTAAAATCAACTCGCCCCTTTAAAAGCGCGCTAACGGCACCTAAATGACCTTCCTCAGCAGCAACAAATAGCGCCGTTTTCTGCTCTGTATCCGTTTGATTGATGTCCACCTGTGCCGCAATCAAATACTCAATAATGGTTACATGACCATAGTAGGCCGCTCTTTGTAAAGCAGTACAACCCATGCCATTTGCTAAATCAAGCAGGCAATTTCCGCCCAAAAGAAGTCGTTTCAATACATCTGTCGAATTATAGGTAGCACAGATATGGATTAATGTATTCCCATCTTTATTAGTGACATTGATATCTGCGCCCTCCAATATCAACTCATCTAATGTCTCCAAATGATTACTTTGTGCCGCTGCAAACAACCGTTTTGTTTTATGTTCATTCGTATGATACTGCGATAATTGCTCTACGATGCGTAACATGGGGCTTTCTTTGCTCATCACAGCATATTCATAAACTGTTCGGTCCCATGCATCACCTACATCAGGATCAGCACCCAAATTCAATAATGTGGCAACTGCTTCAGAATGACCTAGACCCGCCGCAAGATGCAGCGGCGTGCGTTTTTTGCAAGATCTAAGTTTAGATGGACTCGTTGGATGTTCGGGCTGATTGATAGGAAACCCTTTACTCACCAGATACTCAATGACCTTCACTTGATTTTTAGACGCCGCATGGTGCAATGCGTCCCGGCCCCAGTCATCGAATGCTTGTTTGTAATTTCCATGTTCACACAGATAACGCACTACGGATAAAAACCCCTGGCTGCTTGCCAAAAACAAGGGGGTAATCCCACGCCGATCGGATTCATTGCCATTTCTCATGAGCGGCAATAGCGCCAAAGCTGCCTGTTCTTCTTGACCTTTTAATGCGTAATGTAAAGCATTCATACCTTCGAGATCGGATTGCTCTGGATTAGCGCCATGACTTAACAGCAATTCAATAATACGTCTATTCCCTGAGACCGCCGCCAACATGAGTGGCGTTTGTTTTTTATGATTGAATACATTTGCAGGATAACTTTCCAATAACTGTTTTACCAAGTTATACTTTTCGAGCATAACCACTTCGTGCAATGGACTGAAATCACTAGGGCTAGCAGAAGCGATGCTTTGACAAATCTCTTGAAGCTGCATAAATAAATTTTCTTTATTATAAGCTAACGCAAGCCTTGGAAAGGTCCTACCATTTTCTACGGGATCTTGCGCTAATATAGGCAATGCTTCTTTAAAATAAATCCCCAGTAACCGCAATCGATAACAAGCATCATTATCATCAGAAGCCGCAAGTACTGTCCTCAAGAGGTTTTGACGACCAAGAAACTGCGCTGGATTAACGTTTGCTTCACTCAACTTTGTAAGTAAACCATCGGGTAAAAGTGATGCAAGCATAGCTTGATTTTCACCAAGCGCTGCAACCAAACTTGATGAATCTTCAATGCCTTTAAATAGCGCTTGTAAAAGTTCTCCGCCTTTCGCTGTTTTGAATGCATTGATTAGAACCGGGTTTTCGTCAATTAAATTTGCCGCGTCCTCGAAGGCATGATTGTCCAAAAGCTCTTGTAGCTCTTTAAGTTCATCTTCAGGCAGTTCTTGCATGTAAAATTCAGCTGAATCCACTGCACTAGAAAGGGCTGTATCAGTGGTTTTTGGAAGTCTCACAGCATATTTTTTCAGGAGACCTAATACAGCTGAATCAAGGTTACAATCAGAAAGAAGCAGGTCTTTTGGCCAATCATTGGGGCGTGTTAGTTTAAATAGTCGTTTTAGTATATAGGCATCGGCCCGTACAGCTGCGATATGGAAACCTGTTTGCCCTGAGTTGTTTGTTATCCGTACATCACTACCTGATTGTAACAATAACTCTACCATAGCTCGCGAACCACGGCTGACGGCTAGATGCAATGCCGTATTGCCTTGCTCATCTAATGGCTTCTGAATATCAGGCCATTTTGATAGTACCAATTGAAGTGTCGCTATATCTCCACTTGAGATCGCATCTATTAGGAGCGTTGAGCTTTCTATTTGTCTATGCGTTAATGAGGATAACAAGAAAGACAAACATCGCGGGCTACCATTGCTTGCAGCGATATTAGCTAATAATGGTCCGTTTGCATTTTGATTAACAGAACCACTAGAAAAACTTTCTTGCAGAGCAATCACTTCGTCAACAGAGGCATAGTAACGCGCCAATGCATGAACATGATCAATTGCACGAACTGTATCTTTTAAGAAATAAACAAAATGCGTTTGCTTAAATTGGAGAGCAATGTCTAATAGATTTTTCTCGTGATAGCTTTGCTCAATCAAATTCCTCTCTGGGTACTGAGCTAATATACGCTCAAACCGAGCAAACTCACCATTTCGAATTAAATAATAAAGATAATCATATCCTTCTCGATCCCTAATATCGATGCGCGCACCCCGGCGAATAAGAATATCAGCGATTACAGGCATACCGTATTGAAGCGCTGTCATCGACGCTGTTTGGCCCAACTGATCCACTACGTCCAATGGCGCGCTCTCTGCTAGGTATTTAGCAACATTGAGATGCCTTGATTTAATAGCAATGATTAAGGGCGAATCAATCGTATCATCCATGCCATATACACTATCGGGTGATTGATCTATCAAATACGTAACGATGAGTAAATGCCCTTTTTCTGCAGCAATGTGCACTGCTGTTTTAATAGAACCTACGGTTAAGGTTGGGGAAACACCACTGGTTACAATGTCTTTTAAAACCTCGAATTGATTTTGCTCCGCTGCAGAATGCAAAGCCATATAACCATCAGATTTACGCTTAATATCCCCTCTTGCACCTTTCTCAATGAGTCGTTTTGCAACGTCTGTCATTTGCAAATCAATCGCCAGATGTAATGGTGTCATATCACTATCAAGTTTTTCATTAACGACTAAATCAGCTTGTTCCAACAGTAATAAGGCTACCTCATGATAATTATTTTGAATGGCAATATATAAAGGAAACAAACCATTGGGCAGTCGTTGATTACAATTCGCCCCTGCAAGCAGGAGCATTTTAACAATGTTGGTACGACCCTGTTGTACGGCAAGCATTAGAGGCGACATACCCGCATGAGAAAGTACATCTCGTTGCAGAGGCGCTATTTTTAGCAGCATCGCGACCACTGAATCATTACCTGAGTGAACTGCTGCATGCATCGGATAGTGTCCTAAGGCATCTACCGCTTGTACCTGAGCAGGGCTTTGCTCTGTGAGCTTTAAAAAAGATTCTCCTGGCAATGTTTGTGCCGCGTAATGAATCAATTTAGAGCCACTCTTATCCATATCTTGGTTTAAAATAACCGTTGAAATGGCCGCCGGGACTTCACCTGTTTCAATCGTTGTTTCAAGGATTTGTTTTGCTGGCTGTAGAAATGACGTATCAGTCAATTTCAGGTCTGGTGTGGGCTTCACAGGCATTCGCATCACAGAATATGAGACACCTTTCCACATCAACTCACAATACGTTTCTGGTGTATCCGAAATATGCGTTGCAACAAGATCTGCAAAGGCTTCAGCATCTTCTATTGGCACAGTTCGCAAGTTAGGCAATGACATACCACATCCGCCAACAATACGAAATTTTTCACCCGATTCTTTGATTGCGTCATCACTCGTGAAACCCATCAAGGGGTAAACATAGGTTGTGCCAACTTCATACGTTGCCAGGCTAGGTTGTTGCAATAACAACGCACTAAAATGGTCAATCGTCTCAAGCTTCTGCTCTAAACCCCGCGTGTTATTATTACAGATTTGTGTGAAAATACTGGTCGCTGACGCTCTGTAGCGTTCGTTTGCTCGAATAGAAATATTTGCTCTGGCTTCTGCAATTGCCTCAGCTACAGCGCCAGTGTTAGTAGCACCGACTCCCGCCTCAGCAAGTGCGTCTTCAAGCGCTTGGGTTTCTCGAACTTTCAATTCATCAATTTGTTGAAAATCAGCTCGAATGACATCATATGCCTGTTGCGAGTCAGGATCTTCCTTAGGAATTTCATTAAATATTTCATCTTTAGCTAACGCGGGCGAAAGGGTCCAGCGTTCCGTAGCCGATGCTAGTTGTCTTACAATACCTAACTTGGTTTTTTGTACCAAATCATTCGGCGACAATTTTTTATACGCAGCCTGTTCACTAAGCGGAAATTGGGCGATTATTCCGTGGCAATAATTATTAATATCTACACGATAATTTTTTATATAAGCAAGGAGCACTCGAGCGCTTTTATCTATAATTTTCTTGGTTTCAGCTGGGGTATACTCAATATCAGGCAGTCTTTCCCGGAGAAGGCTTATCACAACGAGTGGGAATTGAGTTAGTTGTAAGGAAGGTGATAACTTGAATAATCGCTTGATGTTAAATAGTGCCGATAACTCCCGATCAAGTGCTGGCTCTCCAAGAATACTTTGAAGCCGGGTTAAAACATCAGCCAACGAGATTTGCAAATCAACTGTACGATAATAGCGCACAGGAATGGGTGGAAATGCTTTAGGCACTTGAAAATGCTCAATGGGAGGTTCAGGTGCCAAGTCAGGTATTTTCCCCATTTTTTCAAGTGTGGCATACATATAGCTATAAAAATTAATCACGCCTAATAACTGAAAGAAGTCTTTACAAAAAGGAAGCTTTGGGAATTTTTCCTTTATTTCTATCGCTGCCTGTTCATAACAATGACGAATTTTTTGGTAATCGTCAGGATATTGTCCGTGTTGTTCGACGTATCTTTTCAGGAATAATTCATAATCCGGCATTAAATCAATACTATATTCCACACGAAAAGTAGGATGCGGAATAAAAATATTACCATATCGCTCTACCTTTTCTTGGTAGGCAATAATACGAAACGATGTCATGAAGGGCTGTTGATAATCGTTTGACACACCAACTTCTGATTGATCGATTCCATAACGCATCATCATTTCACGCAAAGAAACATAAGTCACATCAGGACACTTTTCACTACAATATTTTTTTAAATCAATCAGATGCGCTCGCAATGCGGATTCATCACAATTTGCCAATGTATGCCAACGCTTAATAAATTCAGCATCAAAAATGCCACCATTTAAAAACCCTTTCATCCAATAGTCTAAAATGGAAATAATTTGTCCAGTCAGTGTGTTTTGGTAAGCGGGATGTATCACTGGATACATGTAGCCATCATTATTAAAATGTAAACTAAAAAATGGGGACGTTTTATGCGTAAAATATGCATCAAATAATTCACGAGCAACCTGCTTGCATAAGCCACCCAATGCACTGTCGATGTGAGTATCTGGAAAACAAATTAAATATTCGTCGGCTTTTGCATGGGCTTCACTGTCAATTAAATCCTCAATAACAGACACCTGACTGGCCACGCCACCAATATCCTTGAAAAAGGCGAGAACCTCTCTTAAACGGAGGCTGGTGTTAAAGCTGTTATAACTTGAAACCAAGAATGTTGAGCGAGCGACTTGGCTAAACTGCGAGTAAGATATATCAATACCACTCCCCACCAAGCTTTTAGCCATGAGCCATGCGCTGAAGGCACTTGGTCTAACCATACCAGACATCTGAAAAAAAATCGCCGTATCAATTGCTCTACGGATTTCTTTTTCCCTTACTACGGGCTCACGTGCCTTGTGAAAATCATCCCAAGGATTATGAAATTTACTTCGTACGGATTGCGAGGGCTGATAAGTAGGTAGCTTCAGCTGATACCTAGAGGATTCTGCAAATGGATTCATCCCGTATTGTTGCATACGCGTTTGCATAAGATTGGTGGCAGAAGCATGTCTTTGGGTATTACTTAACGCGAGCCTTGTTTGAGCTAAAGAATTTAGTGCTACAGCAGCACTTCTATGAGCCGCTGCTGTAGCACTAGCGTGCGATACTGAAGAGCTAAAGCTCCTAGCACAAGATTTGGTTAAAGAAGCTAGATATTCTCCTTTCGGTGGATGCGTAACAGGGGACTGTTGTAATTGCAAACACGCCATAGGATCTTTTTTGGCAGATAGCTCCGTCGATATAAAAGAAAGAAAATCGCCCACGGCTCCACCCACAGGTCCGCCAACGGCAGCTCCACCGGCTAGAATCACCGGAGCGTACTCTGGGAATGCTAGAGCCGCAGGGGCAACAACGACCATACCCACTCGCGCGCCTACCACACTCCCGGCAACGTGCGTTGCTAGCTCTGTAGCTGCTTCGACTGGTTTTTTACTTGCAAGTACTTCGTTTACCTCGAAGCCCAACACTGCACCATGTAGTACTAGCCCGCCTGCTTTCAATGCCTTCGGTGCATCTAAAGATAGTCCGACCTTTACAGCTGAAATTGCTTGATCGGCTGCAAAAATCGTTGCCTGCAATTGATGTGTTACTGCTGAATGTTGTTGAGTATCCTGAGCTTTTTCTTGAATAGCACCCGTTTTATTATGCATCTCAAAGGATGAAAGCGGAGAACCAATAGGCTTTCCTTCCTGCATCAGATAAAAATCCAGTTGTAGCGTTTGATCACTAAGGGGTAAAATTTGGACGCCTAATGGAGAGGCCTCCGTTGAAGGTACGGATGGAATTAGTGGCATAAGATAGTCTCGACTGTGTTTTGTGTTATTTACTTTCTACAATACCCGGTAGGTTCTTGAGGTAATGAAATATAAAAAATCGCAATGATCGAATTATAATCATTAAATTTGGTATGTCAATACGTTAACAGACACTATGTGTCAAACAATGGCTTGCTGCTGCTTCTCATTGTGAGGAAATTTGAAAGCATCCTTTCAAGCTTGGCCTATGCGCCTAAAAGCTATCTATAAAATGGCAGGTTCAACCTTCAGATTGAATTTAATTTAAGCCATGATGCGAATATAACGGGTAAATTGTTATTTTTTGCGCATATATGTGGCCTTTGATATACTTCTCATTCTATTTTATCGCCAGGAGAATAACATGCCCCTTACCGAATCGACGCCCACTCCTGCACCTTTATATAATCCAAACGATGCCGCGGCTAATGGCGCAGGGGCCTCTCAACCTACATCGTTTTTTCTGGTCTATTTTGGTAAAACACCTTCAGACCTTCAAGTCAAAGAACTTTTATTTCGTGGTGATACAAGACATCCATCAGAAATTTTTAAGCAAGGATTTACAGCACCTGGCACATCCACATGTGTGTACAGACATGTTCAAGGATATGCGTCTGAGACAAGTGCCTATATTTCTACTTCCACTTCAAAAGAGGTTGCGGCGAGATTTCCAAAGTTTTTAGGTCAAGATCAAGCTTTTATTTATGAAATAAATACTCAACGCAAAGCGATTAATATCGAACGTAAGTTGCAAGCTGATCTTCAGAGTTACCAACTTGAAGAATTCAAGTATTATATAGCCGAGAAAGAGATGGCAGTGCCTTTCAAAATTAAACCTAATGATATAAAAGGGGCATGGCTCGTTAGACTTGAAGCCGAAAAAACAAACTTTGGAACACCCTGGGAATCTACCGTTTATGTACGAACCACAACAGACACCTACCTATCTAACCCAGATTATCTGCCACCAGGCAGTACCTTTTTAAAAACCGCAAAAGCTGTAGGGCATGGGGTTAAGATTGTAGGCGCGTTGCTTGACAGCATGAGCTTGCATCAAGCCTATCAAGACAGTCATCAAACTGGCGACTATGACATATTTTTCCGTGAAGGGGCCCGAATTATTGGCGGATGGACTGGGGCCGCCGCCGTAGGAATAGCGTTTGCTGAAATAGGTGCTGTCACTGGGAGTGGTTTTGGTCCTATAGGTACGGCCGTTGGTGGCGTTGGCGGGGGTATTGTTGGCTCTGTCGTTGGGTATGTTGGTGGTGGAACGCTTGCTACCAACGGGTTTAACGCTGTAGCAAATAATACTCAAAGTCAGGTTAGGACTACCTCTACAGCCCAATTAGTAGCAGAAGCCTTTAGCAAACAAGCCTCTTCCATTGAAAGCGAATATGAGGCAGCCTATCAGCGATTACAACAATATAAACTATTTGAGAGCGATGATGGCGTATCGCCTTCATCGCCCAGCATGGCCACAAAAAGCCCCGTAGGGGACTTAAGAAACAGTTTTTTACAATCTAGAAAAACCGAAACAAATTACCAGAGAGAGACTATGTTGCCCCAAACAACAAACCGAACCACGCCTGCATTAACCACCAGCCTGCTATCACAACAGCAAGCACCTAGTGAAGTGCACCGATTTTTTTCAAACAATGGCAGTGCAACATTTGATTGGCAAAGAACCAATAGGCAGGCACCGCCGGTAACGCCGTACACCCATCAATTATTAAGTACATCGTTTTTTTCAAGCCACCAACAAGCAACTGCTCACATTGTAAGGAAATTTGAAAGCACCATTTCAAGCTTGGCCTATGCGCCTAAAAGCTACCTTTAATTGACTGACTCAGGAGACCCAACATGACAGCCAAACCTAAGGCATGTGTTGATCAACGCCACCCCTAGCCGCAGGCCCTGCACTTGCACCCTCCGTCAAAGATCGCCCGCCATCAAAAATGGGGTTCCCTTTACTAGCAGCCAAAAGCATTGCCGGACTAAACTCAACAGTAACCTCAGGATTTTTTCTTTTAAAATTGGCAAAAGAAGCCGCCAAATATTTTTCTGTTTGCTCTTCCGTCAAATTAAGCATATGTAAAGTTTCCAACATAGACATTATCATACTTTTAGCCATAGCGTATTGGGCCCTCTCTTTGACAATCTTTTCATCCTTAGTTGCTTCGGTATCCGACTCATCAAATGGAATCACGCGATTTGCATCCGCTTGTGTGGGTAAATAATCCTCAACAAAACGGCAGCACTCATCTGTTACCTTTTCAATGATGCTGTAATAGGATGGCCTTTGTTGCTCAATAATTTTCGGTAAATACTGTTTCAAAAGGGTTATCAGCACTATCGCTTGCTTAAAAAAATCCAAGCCATCTTCAGCTTCATTTTTTTGTAAATAAGCCACCATTTCCTCACGTGATCCAGCGATATCCTCGCGTTCGCCAGGAATTTCTATCGCGCGTAAAAGCCCTCTCAACTCACTATTTTGTTTTTCATATTCATCATGCCAGCAAAGGGCAAGAAACGTTTTAAGGCATTTAAATTTCGCAAAATACTCGGTAATAGCGAGACCTAAAGGAGAATCCGTGTCTGATTTAAAATTATTTCTAACTTCAAGGTTAAAGCTTTTTTGTAGTTGTTCTTGTTTTAATTCAATTAATTGCCCTGCTGCCGCACTTATCTCTGCCACATCTTCTTCCGACACCTGATTAGCCCAGAAGGGTTTGGATTCGATAAGCGATAAAGCCGCTGGCCTAATTTGAAGCATAGGATGATAAATAGCGTAATCGTAAAAATGCGTTCCGGTAGACCCAATCCCTGTGAAAGCATATACTACATTGCAAAATACATCCGTTGGTATTCTTCCGCCAACCCAATACCACCAAATCGCTTCCGAGCCCTTGTAAAAAAGTGCGTTATATTGCGTGCTTAAATGATGACAGGCTTTGTCTTCAAAATAAGTTACCAGATGAAATTGTTTCTTATCGTCTATAAAGTAACGAAAATATAAACTGCCTAAATTTAATTCGACAGCCCCTGTAATTTCTTTTGGCAATAAAGATTTTATTTTATTTACAAGCGCTTCTGTTATTGGCAATACTGGCCCATCAAAATCTGGCTCTGGATAAATTCCAAAACCATAACTTCCGAGATAAGCGGTTTTTTGCTCTGTAATTTGAGCTTGGGCTGTTTTAACATAAGTTTCTAGGGCCAAACCTGCGTGGTGCTGATAACCACTATCACCACCAGGTCCTCCTGGCTTTAAAGTCATATAAGATCTAGTCCCATTCCCTCTAAAATTGCTATAACCATCAAACCACTGGTGGTATAAACCATTCACCTCAATTCTCTGGTATTGCACGGCTCTAACATGGATTTCACTGAGATCACTATTTTTCTTCTTGATTGCTAGTCCGATTTCTTTCACTTGTTCTACTCGAAACTCCATCAAATTTTCTTGATAGCACGTTTGAAGCTTTACCAGGGATGCTTGTAATTCGGTTAACAACAATTCATAGAGTTGGGGATTTCTTAACTGAGTAAGTAGTTCTTGAGTTTGCTGCCCTTCTATAATAACAGTTTTAACATTTTGAACCTCAACCTTATGGATGCGATTTTTATGCTCAGGTACAGTCGAATATAGTTTTCGATAAAGCATTAACAGCGCAAGCGTTGAATAAGCCCATAATAAAGGATTATTAATTGAAGCGCTGACCACACTATTTTGGGGGAGAACACTCGAAGCAATAGCCCGTAATTCATTAATATGATAATCAGCAAAATGTGCGCTTTGTCCTGATACTTTCCATTCTGACATGCTGAGGTGATCTGGCACTGCTCCTGCGCCTGCCACTTCAGAACGTTTGCTGGTTACTTTAACAGAAACGAGCAATTCGCTCACAACCTCACGAATCGTCGCTTCATTAATATAACCACCACTCCCATTAAAGACAATGCGATTAATGGGTTTGGAAATCACATCGATCATATCCTTTGTTGTTTTATCGAGAAGCATCTCTTTAACTTGGGCCATGGATTGGCTAAAACCATTTAGAATATGCTTTGTTTGTATACTATTAGCAACGACGTTTTGATGTAAAAGATCTAAGGTTTCTTGAATGTTATCAACCTTCTTACCAAGCGTAGCAAATTGAGTAACCACCTCCAGACCCATTTCACCGATTTGCGCTTTGAGATCAATATGCCTAAAAGCCATTTCCGCCATAATTTCTTGATGCTGATTTCCCAATTGCGTTAAAATATTAGTGAGCATTGGCATAATAGGATCTTTCTGCGGGCTAAACACTTCTGAAATAGAGGCAGCCGCACTTAGCAACGTGACACCTAATGTAATTGGGTTTGCAGTCGCTGCAAGCGTCCCATACTTCGCTATTCCCGCAATCTGCATACCTACATTAAAAGCTTGTTCCGTAACAACCTTGATTTGTCTAGAAAGTTGGTAGTTACCGGTAAGAAAAGCCACAGATGCAGCCCCACTGCCAATGTCCTTAAGATCCCCTGCAACTTTATCAAATGCCACCTGCTCAGCATAAAGTTTAGCTTTGTCATTCCCTTCCGTCCAAGCATGAACTAACTCACTAGTAATATGAACCAACTGTTCTATTTTTACAGACAAATGTTCTAATTTTTGAGAGTCATCAGATGCACTCATTGGAGCGGGTTGATAGCCAAAAGCAGGGTTTTCAACTGTTTTAGGGGATGGTTTTGCAAAAAGATCGTCTATTGAAATCGGCATGCGTCATTACCATGTTAAAATAAAGTTCGTTATTTTAACATGGTGTCTAATTTAATCAACACATGAGCTATACATGAGCTAGACAAATTCAAACCGGAATCCCTTGGCTATTTGTCAATCAAACCTGAAAAAAAATGATGTTAGCGTTAGATCCATTTTCATCGGTGCCTGCATCCCTCATTGATGGTTGAGTTTTTTTCTCGCTGAATATGCCTAATTTTGACTCATTAGCGCCTTTTGGTACTCGCAGCAATTGATCATGTGAAAGTTGCAATTTCTTTTTACGATTGAATAGACGCATTTCGGCATAGGATGTTTGTAGGTAGAAGCTACTAAGACTTCCCTTTTTCAATAGTTTTAGGTGGGGTCGCAAATCAACTGTCTCACCCTTGAGTGTTGCAATAAGGGCCTTTGTTGCTTCAATCTTATCCTCTTTTGTGAAACGAGCATCATGTCTAAGATAATATTCCGCCTTACCTGGATCGGTCATAACCCCAAGCAGCGTTTTTTCAAGAAAATCGATTTGTATTTTTTTTCTGTAATGAGATATTCTCTCAAATAATGGGGAATTGAGTCCGATTTCTTCCATGTGTAATATGGTTCTGGTTGATATTATTGTAGCTGCACAATAAAACGTATCATAACATGCATAGATTAGCCGATTAGCATGCCGATTATTATAAATCTCATAGATTGATCCAAAATTAGCGTGCAGCGGACCATGAATAAAGCTAATAAAAAGTGCTTGACTGACGCGTATATTCTCAGCATTTTCGCAGCAAATCTGAATGATCGTATCGAATTGGTTTGATGTTAAAGGATACTTATTGCTATCCAGCGCCTCCCACATTTTATGGGTGTGTTGCGTACCAAATAAGATATTTTTGTGCGCTATCAATAGATCCAGCCTTTCTTGGTTTAATAGCCCTGTTTTTAACATAATATTAATAGCAAAATGAAAGCCATCATCTTTAAACATTGGAATGTCGCTAAAGGCATCAAAATTAGCCTGAGCCAAGGTTCCAGTGAGTAACCCAGCACTCGCTAAATCCCTAAGGATAAAAGTATGAAAAATTTGATGTTGACGTCTAATCATCGTCCTTAAATTAGCTTGTTGCATCTCCCCACCCAATAGTCCTGCTTTACTAAGCCGAATAAGGTCATGACCAAGATCAAACTGAGGCTTTTGAAAGCTACACATAGCCTTTAGATTCAATTGTCCCTCTTCCCCAACAAATAAGCCTGCGACATTTAGTTCACAAAGAACTTCAGCCCCAACAAAGGGTTGGCTATATCCAGCTATAGCGACACGCATCACTTGAGCAGCCTCTCCCATTAATAACCCTGCTTTTTTAAGGTGATGAAGCGCCACAACAACACACTGTGGATCACTATGTGCAGCGACTGCACTAAAATTAGCAAAAGCGGCATCCCCTCGTAATAAACTAGCGGCCTCCTCCCTCACCTTTAACGCGATAATTAATTGAGATTGAGCAAATTCTCTGGGATAATGCAAAGACCAACGATGATAAAAACGCAGCCCCAAAAAAGCTTTACATATTAGCCAAGCCCCTTTTAGCTCATCCGCTTCCTCTTGATAGGCAATTAAAGCCCTTTGTAACTTTTGTGGATAAAAGACCTTGTGGGGGGATTCTAACAGTGCTTTTATCGCCTGTTTATGCTGCTCATGTAGAACTGCCATCTAATTTACTCCTGATTTTATCGAGATATTATATCCTTGTTTTGTTCATATAAAAACTTGTTGCGTAAAAAATGCTATAATTAAACTTAAATATCATTAACAGGTGCGGGATATGAGTCTAAAGAGCCTTATAGCTGACGCAAGAAAAATCGTTAAGCTAACGCCAAAAGCGGATGTCATTAATGATTTTCCCCAGTTAACAAATGCAGTTGTACAAAAAGAACTTTCTGATGAAGTAAAGAAACTTAGCGCAATGGCGCGCTTGCCTGATGAGCAAGCTAAAAAAACACAGTTTACTTTACTTTGCCAGGCTCGAGATCAACAAAACCAAGAGACTTTTCTGCATTTTGCAGCGCATCCCCATAGCCACTGCAATGAACTCTATTTTAACATCGCCAAAGAACTTTATCCGAATGCCAATTTTCAAGCGCTCTTTCAGTTATTAGTACCGGGGATAACGACTCAATTGAGCATTGATTTGACGGTTGCAACTACTATGGTCAATGAGCGCCAGAAAAAAACTGAGCATATTACGCTGACTAAAAAATCACTTTCTGATCCTGATATTATTTTGGCTTTGTTGCCCGTACAAATTGATACCTTTGAGCATCTGCTGCTAATAGAACAAAATATTCTTGTCCTAAATGAGATAGAACGTTTCAATTTTAAGCTGCACAGCGAGCTCTACCAACTATTGACTGAACAAAATCAACGTCCACTTCAACAAGCGATTGCAGCGCACAATGAATCGCTGGCTGAGCTTTATACCACGCTCGAACGGTTGAATGGTGAAGGGGCAACCTTGCGAGACGTCATCCTGCCCATGGCTAAACGCATGAGTGTCTCTGGTACCGCCTCAGGGACGGGTGATTTTGCGAGTGAAAGAGGCTCCCAGATTGCCCAACGCCTATTGGCTTATTACGCTAATTTACCCCCAGAGATACAAGCCCGTCTGAATAGTTGTGTTGTTCGCGAAGGTAGCGGTAACAGTTTTGCTCGTGTGATACGCGATATCAAAGCTGAGGAATGTATTGAAACGACCTCAGAAAATATTTTAAATATTTTGGCTAACCCAGATAACAATCACATCCTTGATTCTAGACCTTTTATCAGTGAAAAAGATAAAACCGATTTGCTCGAGCGCTATCAGAAAAAAATAGGGGTATCAGTCATCAGTACGAGGGGTGCCCTGATCACAACATCTTTACCTCCACTGTTAACACAGCCTTTTTATCAAAAGATGCGAATTGATAGCCTCGAGACTTTGATAACGTATTTACTATCTTTTCCACCGGAGCAATACGCCTCCTTCCTCTCTGGAGCATCAATCAATGCCCATTTGAATTATCAAGAAATACTACCTTTATTGAATGAAACTCAGCGTCAAGCACTGGTGGATTCAGTAAGACAGGCTATTCTGACACGGCTTGAGCTAACACCCCTCTCTGAACGTAGCGCGATGATCAGTGGCCTAAGCAGGCACAGTCTCGACTTATTATGCTGCGCAGTGGTAATCCGGCCAGCACTTTTGCAGACGATTCTCAATCTGATCCCCGAGGATTCCCGCACGACAGTACTCTACAGGCTCGGTCTTGGAGAATTAATTCAAGGTTTTTTGGAGAAAAACGAGTATCAAACAATCCAGTCAATGCTTGAGAGCATCCCTTCAAAGGATCGCGGGGATATCCTAACGATCAAAGTGGGACAATACGATTTTGAAACGCTATTACACAAAGCGGAAGGAATCCCAAAGCTATTGCAGGCGCTTTTAATCTCACTTTCAGAACCTGATCGCATAAAAGCCCTCAAACATAAGAATCAACATAGCGGTTCTGCACTGTATTTAATAACTCACAATCCGGACTATTTAGATTCTTTAAGATTGGTCTTTTCGTTACTGACTAAGGCTCAACTCCAAGCTGAGGTTGAGGATATACTAAGTAGAGTAGCAGCAAACAATCCTGAAGGCTTAAAAATGCTCTTATCGCTTTATCCAGAAGAGATGCATCTTACTAAAATTAAAGAACATTTTGTATTAAATGAACCCTTAGTTCCCGAGTCTTTGAGGGTCGTTTTATCTCTCTATCCTGAGAGTGAACGCTGTGAAGCAATCATGAATGTCCATAAACATAACTATAACTATAAGTTGACATCTCTTGACTCAGCACATGTAATTTTAGGCTTGGTGTCCGAGCAACAACATCGATTGATCGCTGATATGAGAGATCGGCAAGGGACTAGGTATTTATTCACAATAGCGCGCCATATAGAAATCTTACAAAAATTGCTACCACTCTATACGGACATTGAGCTCCTGGACATACTTAAAGAAACAGAACTTAATCTTTTATATAAGGCGTATTATGGCAGTAGCAAAGAATTATTACCAGAAATTTTAAGGCGGCTCCCAGCGGATGAACGCTTACCAGCATTAATGCGATCGTGTGAAAAATCATTCAAGAGTTCTGTGCTAAGTATCATTAATGACTTACAATCCTTACAACTCATTTTTAGCCTGCTTCCCGATGGGGCATGTCTCCAAGCACTTCAAGAAGTTGGGAGTGTATATATCCGAAGGCACACCCACGAAGAAATAATTCCATTTTTGGATCAATTACTCACACGATTAACCTCTGAAGAATGCGCTCTCTTAATCAAGGATGAAAAAACTTTAACGAAATTCCCTAATGAACTGGCTGCGGACTTTGTTGCACGTCTTCAAGAAAAAAGTGCGACCCCTCGTCAGTCAAGAGGACAAAGTCCACATGCATTTTTTGCAGATGAACCGCAACATCCCCAAGCATCTGCGGATCTAGAGAATCCCCCAGATAAAGATGATTTATCTAGGGGGGGAAAACAGCCATTGATTAATGAATCACCATCAAAAAAATAAGGTAACCCACGTCATCCCGAACAAAGTGAGGGATCTCCTGGCTGCAGAACGACACAATCAACAAAAGATTGTGCCATTAGCAGGAGATCCCTCATTGCATTCGGGATGACGTGGGTTACGAAATAATTTTTATTCGAATAAATTTACAAAACAAATCGGTTTGTATATATTACCGGCATAATTCACCTAAAAACCAAGTAAGAAACACTCATGCCTATCTCAGACACCCTGTTTGCCAAGCCCACCTTCAGCGATCTCTTCCCCTATTTTGATGAAGCAGGGGGTGTTTTATCGGGTAAAAAAATCAGGGAAATCATGGGTATCTCTGCACAGTCATTTCTTCAGCAAGTGAAGCGTCAACATAGATTTACCGAGGTTGAGCATGGCCTGTATCGTCTGTCTGACGTTGTTACCCGACAGCGAACCGCCCGAATTAATGGAGGCATCATTCATCGTGTGGAACAATATATTGAATTAACATCACCCAACGTAGTTGATTTCCAGGTGAATTTTCAAAAACGAATCAACGCTTTCCAGACATTTCAAAATCTTATACCCAAAGGAACAGGCGTAACGCTAAGTGCTGATGGAACCTATAGTCTCACCACCTATCCTTGCCGATTTATTTCTAACCAGGCGGCACGTCAAGGCACATTGATATGGGAACACAATCTTACTCAGGAGCTCTTAGAGAAAAAAGTGAGAGTATCTCAGGGTAAAGCCGCTTGGGAAGCAGCCCGTCACTATACAAACGCATTTATCAATGGGACCGAGGCCTACACTGATAACATGGCCTATGAAGTCAGACAAATCCTTTCAGAGCAAGGCATACGAAGTTATAACACCCTATATCAAGAAGCAAAGCCCTTAATCAAAACCATTACAAAAAATGCATTTAATTATGGGCTATTACCTGCAGCAGCAGTCCTTTCAGCCGTCAATATTGCTGATGCTGCTCAAAAAAGCCCGGCACTTCGTGATGAAGTAGTCAACGAGGAATTAAAAGAATGGGCCAGTGTTGCTATAGGCACAGGGATAGGCGCCGCAGCAGCCGGCCTGTGTACAGGAGGAGTTGCCCCCCTTATAGCAGGTGTTGCATTTACAATCGCGGGCACTGAGGCTGCAAAGCCTGTGGTTGAACTGTGGGATAAAACGCTCACCCCTATGATTTCTAAAGTAACGACCCATGCCTTGTCTTCGACTGATGTAAATGCCCCCCTAAGATTTGCTCAATCCAGCACACGGTGGGCAGATCAACCCATGGATGCAACCTATTCACAATTAAGTAAAATGAGCATGGAGCACGAGCGCCCCATCGCTACAATGGAACTCGCTGGGGCAAGCCAACCCAATGTGTACGATCTGGTTAGCCAAGCTTTCTCTAAACCCTCTCGTTCGGCTGAAATCGAACAAATTTACCAAAATGCAGTTCAACGTCTTCCTGTTCATATGCAGCGCGGCCAAGTCAACGCTATAAGTGATCAACAAGCAGCAAGGAGCTTAGTTGCAAAACAGCCTACGCCATCCTTCACAACGCCCTCGCAATCCATTGAGAGGATAGCGACATTTAGCAGCCGTTTACCAAAAACCCATGAAAGCCAAATAAGAGACATGTTTCATGCCCCACTTCATAACTCAACGAGGCAAAGCCTGCCTCGGCAGTGGGACAACGCTAATCAAACGAGCAGTCGAGCAGCACATGCATTTTTTCGTCCAACAAATCAATCTGTACCACCCATGTCTTCAGGCCCACTTTTTTCATCTTTTCAGGCGATCGATAAAACAGCTTCACAATTCACGAGCTTTACAAATGAAATGCAAAGTAGAACGATGAATAGAAAAGGAAAGTAATTGAGCGAAGAACTAAAACCAACAGGCTTCCATTGATTGAAATGACTTGCTGAAATTCTTTTAGTTTAAAATGAGATTTCAAAATTTCAATACGACCGATACCATCCATGGTCTTGAGCTGCAACTAATATTGATTTAGATTTTCATCAAGGACAAGCTATGATAAAAACAGTTAAATCTGCATGACGATTGAATCGGGATTAGTTAAAAGTTGAGCTTGTTGCTCTGGCATTAATTGAACATAATACATCTGTCTTCTTCGATCGAAGAGCTTTTGGGCATAAATGATGTTACGTCCATCTGAGTTGACTATTGGGTCCTCCTTTTAATCTGAGTCAATGAAGTAGTATTGTTGCGCGCTGTACATGACAAAAAAATCTGTCATGCCCGCGCAGGCGGGCAACCATCCATCAAAATAATCCAATGCTCAAGTCGAGCCACTGAGGATTGTCTTGTTCAATCAAGTTTATTTTCCATTGTCTGTTCCACTTCTTGATGCGTTTTTCTCTGGTTATTGCTTCACAAACATCAGAGTGAATTTCATAATAAACCAAACAATGAACATGGTATCTTTTTGTAAATCCTTCGGCCAAGCCTTCTTTGTGTTGGTATATTCGTCGCACAAGATTACTGGTAACGCCAATATAAAGGGTTCCATATGCCTTGCTGGCTAATATATAAACAACGTATTGCTTCTCTTCCATGATTCATCCTGATTGGTTGCTAAAATCCACTTTTTTTCTGAACCACCTTTTTCTTTCCAAAATGGTCGATAAACATCTGGATCAAAGCCATTCTTTCCGGGATATCAAAATTACCTCTCTTATCCAGCAGCATCCAGTATATGTCAGCGAGGTCTCTCATCTTGCTTCCGTGCCAAACTGAAAATGGTTGCCCGCCTGCGCGGGCATGACAGATTTTTTTGGTCATATACAGAGATAGTTGGGTCAAAAGGCAATTGATTAACTATTGCCCTATTGAAAGCATGGATTCAATATTCCTCAAACCCTCGTCTATTCCAACTTCAGACCTAGTGCCATTCTGAATTGAAAGCAGAAAATCCTTCATTTGATCAATGTATGGATTATTTTTTTAAACACTAATGGATTGCACAAACAAACATTTTTGAGTAAGCAAAATGTAATAACTCATACCGCTGTGTTTAAAAGGATTTAGTTGTTCTCAATAACCATTCTTGATATTGCTTTCTTGGCATATTATACTTTAGATGAGTTTTCAGAAGAAAGAGAAATTAGTCGATGCCAACAATTAGTATGTTTTATGGGATTTTGATTCAAATGTTTTGGGGTGATCATGCACCACCTCATTTCCATGCATTGTATGCTGAACATGAAGTGTTAATTGATATTCGTACGTTAGAAGTCATTAAAGGCTCCATGCCCCGTCGAGCACTGGCTTTAGTGTTGGAATGGGCATCACAACACCGTACTGAGTTATTAGAGGATTGGACATTATGCGAACAAAACAAGTCCCCAAAGAAAATATTACCCCTAGAGTAGTGTGCAAAGCACCTTGGCGGTTAACGAAAGTTAAATCGTTACCCAACTATGCGTTGGAGGTTGAATTTATTGATGGAACGCATGGTTTTGTTGAAATGCTTGATTTAATTATGGGTAATAAATCAGGCGTTTTTGGAGCATTGAAAAATATTGATTTATTTAACCAAGTCCATCTTGAGTACGGGGTAGTAACCTGGCCAGGAGAAATTGATCTTGCTCCTGATGCAATGCACAGCGAAGTCAAACAAAAAGGACGTTGGATTTTGAAGTAAGGGAGTAAGTTATGTTGGTGGGATATGCTCGTGTATCAACGGTTGATCAAAACTTGGAGCTTCAACTTTCTGCATTAAAGGAAATTGGTTGTGAAAAACTTTATCAAGATAACATGTCGGGCACAAAGACTAACCGCCCAGGTTTAAACATGGCCCTCGAGGTATTAAGAAAGAATGACACCCTAGTGGTTTGGAAATTAGACCGATTAGGTCGCACGGTTAAAGGATTAATTGATTTAGTTAATCAATTGCATCAGAAAGAAATTCATTTTAAAAGTATTACGGATAACGTAGATACGTCAACGCCAGCAGGCCGATTCTTTTTTCATGTCATAGCAAGCCTTGCACAAATGGAGCGTGAATTATTAGCCGAAAGAACCAAAGCTGGTTTAGCTGCCGCCAAAGCAAAAGGACGAATAGGTGGTCGTAAACGAAAAATGACTCAAAGTAAAATCGAGTCGGCTAAACAATTACTGGCGAATGGCACGTTACCTAAAGATGTTGCACAAAATCTTGGGATATCTGTACCGACTTTATATCGTTGGGTTCCTGCTTCAAATAATTTAACTTAAGCGAATAAATAAATATGAATTTTGAAATTGTTCCCATAACTGAAAAACATATTGAAGGCTTTTGGTCTGCTGTTGACAGTGTTGCCCGTGAACGTGAGTACCTGGCTTTTTTAGAAGGCCCGCCAATAAATACTACCAAAGATTTTGTTATACAAAATATTAATGATAACTGGCCTCATGTTGTAGCAATAAATAATGGAAAAATAATTGGATGGTGTGATATCAGCGCCCTTGATCGACCTGTTTTCGCTCATATTGGTTCATTAGGGATTGGTGTATTAGCACCTTATAGAGGTCAAGGAGTGGGGATGGCGTTAATGAACGCCGCTCTTCAAAAAGCGAAGTTAAAAGGATTGACTCGTATTGAGCTTACTGTGCGAGAGAAAAATACATCAGCTATTGCCCTTTATGAAAAAATGGGCTTTGAGAAAGAAGGAATTCATAAGAATGCAGTTTGCATTGATGGTAAATATGAAAATCATATTTTTATGGCGCTTCTATCAGAGGATATAAAAAGTGCAAAGACGATTTTGTTAAATGAATCGACAAGTGCTCATCAATTCTATATGGAAGAATCTTCCAATGCGAAGGTGGAGGCAATTTTATTTGACGGAATAAAATCCTATAACGAATCAATAATAGGCAAATATACACGCAAACCATTTACGATTTATACTAAGGCTAAAGCCAATGGTAAAATTATTGGCGGATGTGAAGGCAATATTACTGGCAGATTTTGTTATGTTCACCGCATGTGGGTTGATCCAGACTACCGAGAGAAAGGGTTTGGTTCCGAGTTAATTCATCAAATAGAAAACTACGCAAAAAATAATAATTGCCTGACTGTATCCTTGGATACAGCCGAGTTTCAGGCCAAAGGATTTTATGAAAAATTAGGATATTTAGTAATTTCAATTGTTGATGGCGTTATTTTTCCTGGTTATAAACAATACTTCATGAGTAAAAATCTGTGAATATCATACCTGTAATTTACATGAAGCCATTGCATGAATTGTATAAATTTTTGAAAGCCTACTTTTTGTCAGTTCTTCCAGTGCGCTGGGCAAAGCTGCACTGGTCTTGTGGGTGAAAGTCCCACCGTAGAAGGTTAGCTAGGCCACTACGTAGCGAGTCTTGCGTTTCCGGCGGCAACAAAGGAGATGAAGCGTAGACAGCGAAACACTCGAGCCGAAATCGATAGATGAACGCGACAGCTCCGAAATCGACTAGTTGTGTGATGCCGATGATGTTGGAAGGTCAGCAGGCCACGGTTGCAAAAATGGTTAAACTAGCGAAACCCATAAAGCAACACACACCGGAGTCGAAGGCGTCGGCGAGTTTGTAAAGATCAGTGTGGAACCCAGGAGATCCATTAATCTCTTCACGGATGGAGTATTGAGCATACAAGTGTGATGAGCACGAGGTGCTTGAAGATGGATTAATGGAAGTCGGAGTCAGCCATAGTAGTGTTGAAGCAGGGTAATTTCTGTGGAGCGAAGGGCAGGCAGATAAATCGAGCGTAAGAGCGAAACAATGACTGTACACAGCGAAGACAGAGCATCATGGTTAATAAAACTCGAGCGCATAGGTGAATTATCAGCGAAAAATCGCCAGTTAGTGTTTAACAACATTGGCCATGTGATAAACGCTGATATGCTAAAAGAACAATACCAACAGCTAGACGGGAGTAAAGCTGTCGGGATCGATAAAGTGACCAAGGCGAGTTATGGCGAGAATCTGGATAAGAATGTTACAGCGCTTATTCAGAAGATTCGCAGAGGTACATACAAGCCACAACCGGCCAGAATAACGGAGATTCCAAAAGAGGATGGCAGTACGCGGCCACTTGCTATATCGTGTTTAGAAGACAAGCTGGTTCAACTGGCAGTCAGCACGGTATTGGGCAAGATATATGAGCCGTTGTTTCTGCAGTGCTCCTATGGTTATCGCCCTGGTAAAAGCTGTCACGATGCTTTAAGAGCTTTAAATCATGCCGCATACCAACACCCCAATGGGGCAGTGGTGGAAATTGATATTCGCAAATACTTCAATACAATACCCCACAAGGTACTGATGATGTTGCTGCGGAAGAAAATATCGGATTACCGCTTTCTGAGATTGATAGAAGTCTTAATAACTGCTCCAATACGTGTAGGCAAATGCGAAACAGCGAATCTTTGTGGATGCCCACAGGGTTCGGTGATATCACCAATTCTTGCCAATATTTACCTGCACTACGTCATCGACGAATGGTTTGATGCAATCAAATCATCCCATCTGCGTGGAAAGGCAAAGCTGATAAGGTTTGCAGATGATATGGTATTCACATTTGAGAGGCAGAATGAAGCTAGGCGTTTCTATGAAGTTTTACCAAAGCGCCTGGCTAAAGCTGGGCTAGAAATACACACTGATAAATCGCAGATAATACCTGCCGGAAGATTAGTGGCATTGCATGCCTACCAACGAAATAAACATATACCGACATTCAACTTTCTTGGTTTTACCTGCTACTGGGGAAAAGCCAATAAAGGATTTTGGCGATTGAAATATACTAGTCGTAAAGACCGTTTTGCAGCAAAACTCAAAGGAATGCGAAGGTATTTAAGGGATAACTTGAATACCAAAGATACTATGGGTGTTATCAAAACGGTCATTCGGGTTGTTAGAGGATGGATGAATTACCATGCTGTTTCTGATAATAGGCGACGAGTAATCGCCTTCATCGAAGAAACAAAGTGGATTATCCTGCAGTGGCTCAATAGACGCGGCGGAAAACGCCGAGTAACTTGGGAAAAGCTACTACGTGGACTTAAAGCAATGGGTTTTCCAACAAACGTGAAGACTGTATCGATGTTCTAAAGTATCACTAAACATGTGTGGGGACACTGATTTATCGGGAGCCGGATGCGGTAGTTCTGCAAGTCCGGTTCTGAGGAGGGTTCGGCCGGAGTGATCTGGCCGTTCTACTCACCCACGACCCCAACATGAACGCTTGATTGATTGGCTATATTTTTATCAAAAAAAATGAAAAAGAGGGCTTATTGTACCTACATATTAATCTGAGTCAACGCGGTTGGGTCAAAAAGCAATTGATTAACTATTGCCCTATTGAAAGCATGGATTCAATATTCCTCAAACCCTCATCTATTCCAACTTCAGACCTAGTGCCATTCTGAATTGAAAGCAGAAAATCCTTCATT